>NZ_JAJDML010000099.1:0-4796 GCF_020594215.1 Blautia sp. DFI.1.216 | reverse complement strand
CTGCGCCACAGCCTTGGCAAGCCATCGCGCAGCGATTTTGTTCAACTTGAATTTGTCAGTATCTCTTTTTGCATGTTTTGGGTATCGTTGCTTCATAACTCATATCAAGCAACATTTTGGTTTTGTCATCTGATACGCTGCCATCCAGTGCAACAGTAATCCAGCTATCCTTGCTCATGTGATACGCCGGGAAGAAGCCGGGTTCCTCTCGTAGTGTGCCAATCAGAATTGGGTCACATTTGAAATCGACCACTTTCAGCATTTCTTCGCCTTGCAGCCCCAGCTTGTTCTTTGGTACATCCATAATCAGAGCAAACCACTTCCGATTATTACAATGCCGGAACACCTCATAATTCGGATATTTGAGCCACGGATAATCTGTCTCAGCGTTATATGTCTCCATTATAAATGATTCTAATTCTGCGCGTTTCATAACCTCACCTCTACAACTTCTAGCTTTCTGCATGTTACTATATAGTTTTGATTACCTGTTCTTCTGCATTTTGGCCGAGGGATAATCTCTTCGTGGAAAAAATAATTGACCACGATAGGCGGATCGTTGAACGGGCGTTTGATGGAATCATCATCCCGGACATACAGTAGCCCTTCCTCTTGGCAAAACTGCCGCATCTGCGCATCCAGCATTGACCAGTAGCTGCGTTCTTTTTTATTGTAAATGGTATCGTACAGCGGCAGCAGGTCTGGATGTTTTTCCGTTATATAGTCAAAAATCGTTTTCTTATAACCGCCCCGCAAGTTTAGGTTTTCCAGCCAGACCAAATTACATTGATTCTTCGCCCGGTGGATGATGGAGGGCAGGTCGGTGAGGCCGGGGAAAATCGGCGAGATAAAGCAGGTGGTGCGCACACCAGCATCATGGAATGCTTTCATAGCGGCCAGCCGCCGCTCAATGCTCACTGCATTGTCCATATCAGCGCGAAAATCTTCGTCCAGTGTGTTTGATCGACCAGGATACCCGCGCATTGGGGAATGTTTTAATGAGGTCAAGGTCACGCAGCACCAGGTCAGACTTGGTAGCAATACTGAGGCTACATCCGCTGCCCTGCATCTGCTCTAAAATGGCGCGGGTGCGGCAGGCGGTTTCCTCCAGCGGCTGATATGGGTCGGTCACGTAACAGAGAAACAGTTCTTTCCCTGCATACCGCTCCGGGTGTTTGATTTCCGGCCAAAATTTAACGTCTATGAACTCTCCCCAGGGCTCCGGGTGATTGGTAAAACGCTTCATAAAAGATGCGTAGCAATATTTGCAGCCGTGGCCACAGCCCACATAAGGATTGACCGAATAATAATCACTCACAGGCAAATTGGATTTTGTGAGGACGCTTTTTACTTCAACGTTTCAGATGATTGGCTCCATTGTATGTATGCTCCTTTGATTTTGCTTATTTTTCACGGGACAGTTTCATCATATCCTTCATATCGGCAAAACCGATTGTTTGATACAGCGGCCTGCCTTTGTCTGAGGTTTCAAGATATATTTTTGAAATATGCCGCTGACGAGCCTGCTCTACAAGCCACCTGACGATTCTGTTCCCTATGCCGTGTCCGCGAAACTGCGGCCGGGTATAAATGTTCATCAGGTAGGCACATTTCCCGTTTAGATTGTCCGGTGAGGGCATCTCATGATAGAGGCATATCCCGCCGCAGCCGACGATTTCCTCCCCTACGTAGGCAAAGCAGGCAATATGTCCGCCCTGCGGCAGTTCTGTTTGATAGTAGCGGCGATTTTCCGATTCCAGCTCTGTTACAGACCGCTCCGAGGGGATGGAGAATACCTCATGCAAGACTTCCATTCGCCATTGCATCAATACATTCAGGTCCTGGATCGTGGCCTGCCGGATCTGAATCTCCATTATAATGCCCCCGCTTTCATTACCACCGGCAGTTTCGACACATCCGGCTTACCGTTGACATTCAAAGGAATCTGCTTCATCTTCACAAAGAACTCTGGGATCATAAAGGAAGTCAGATTTTCAGACAGTTCTTTTTTTACTTCCGAGACTTTCAGCTTATTGTCGGAAGGCACCACATAGGCGGTCATATAGGACAGTCCATCCTCGTCTGTAAAAGCCCGGACAATAGCCTGCTGCACATCCTTGCACCGATAGAGCCGGGACTCCACCTCGGCAAGTTCCACCCGCTTGCCGTAAATCATGATCTGGTCGTCCTTGCGGTGCAGGAATGCAATGTTGCCATTCGGCAGGATATAGCCCAAATCGCCGCTGCGGTACATGGTGCTACCGTCCGGCTGCCGCTCAAAAGCGCTGTTTTCCTCGGCATGGTCGCCAATGTAGCCCAGAGATACACCGCCGCCATAAATGCAAATCTCACCCGTCTGCCCTTTGGCAACCTCGTTGCCAGACTGATCCAGAATCCTGATCTGCGCACCTAGTACAGGATGACCGATGGGATAGGTACCGTCCTCCAGCACAGTTCCACTATTACAACGGTAATAGGAGGCGCAGACCGTTGTCTCGGAGGGGCCGTAGGTGTTGTAAACCTCTGCTTTGTTCAGCAGGTGATCCACATAAACGCCCCGCAACACATCGCCGCCGCTGATAAGCAGCCGCAGAGAGGACGGAATGACAGACAGGTGGTTCATTTCTGCCAGCAGATACGGAAAGCCGCTGATCATAGTCACATGGTGACGTTCCACAAAAGCCATCAACGCATGGATGTCGGCCTTATCCTCGTCAGCGGGGATGGCCAGAGCGGCACCATTCAGCAGACTGGTGAACACTTCCTCCACAAAGATGTCAAAAGAACAGACGGAATATTGCAGCATGACATCACCGGGGCCGGGATGGAACTCGTTGGCAAAGGCACGGACATAATGGCAAACATTGCGGTTGGTGACACAGACACCTTTGGGCCGCCCGGTGGTACCTGACGTATACAGCACATAGGCGGGGCGTTCCGGGTCTTCGATGGCGTTGCGCTTCCAGGAGGGCGTCTCCACGCCGCAGATCTCACAATCTGTATAGCGGATGGGGAAACTGCTCAGTTTGGGCGCAAAGGCGTGTTCCGTCAGCACAAAATCCACCTGTGCCTCGGTCATCATGTCATGGATGCGCCCGGTGGGAAAATCCGGCTCGGCTGGGACATATTGGCCGCCGCATTTGAGTACCGCCAGAATCGAGGCAATCATCTCGGTTCGGTGACGCATGACGATGCCGATGCTGTGTACTTCCTGCGGAAAGCTGCACGTGATCATATCTACCATGTTGGACAGCTCTCCAAAAGTCATGGCGCGGTCGTTTTCAATGATAGCCGGGGCATTTTCATGTTCTTTAACTACTTTCTGAAAAAGCGAATAAATCGTATCCATCGTTTTATCTCCTTGTCGGTTTATCTATTTAATATCCAGTGAATGCCAGCCGCTGTGCGCTTGTTGCACGCCTGATAGTGGCTGCCACTGTTCAGTACGAAGGTGGTTTCGATGCCTTTCCCGTGGCACAGTGTTTCTATCTCCTGCGTATTCTGCTGCACAACGTTCAAAATCGGATTATCGGTGGAGCTCTCCTTGTCTCCGAGAGAAAAATACAGACAGTCAGGTTTGCGCTTCATCTCATGGGAGCACACATATTCCATGATGCCCTCAAACCAGAAGGAACCTGACATACTCGCTGCGCGGGCAAACACATCCGTTTGGTAGAGAGCGTAGAGGGCGAACAGCCCAGCCAGCGAGTAACCGGCGAGGCCCCGCCAGGCGGGCGCACCGGGAAGGAGCGCTTCCGCTTCCGGCATAATTTCATCCAGAAGCAGTTTCAGGTAATCATCCGCACCCCCGGTGCAGGGCGTATCGTGTTTAGAGATCGGCCCCATATACCACGGTGTCATGTCATGATCCCATTTCAGATTACTGACCGCCACCAGACAGAAATCTGGGCAGCCGAGCGCCATCAGGTTTTTATACACACTGTTAACGGCATTGGAAAAGGTGTTGAGATAGATAACTGGGCTGCCCGGCTTTGCGCTTGGGTATATGTCCACTCTTTTTTGTTCTATGGTTAAAGAAGTCACCTTGTTGCCTCCTCTCTTGACGATTCATTGTATAAATATTGTACGGTATCCGAAAACGAAAGCAAGTACGCAGAAAGTTCGTACATAGTATCAAACTACTGACCAAGGCTATAAACAGGAGGAATCAAGATGGATCATATCATGACATATGAGGAATATCTGCGCGATGTCAAGAAGGGAATCGTCACCGATCTGGGCAACAGCCCGGTCACGCCGCTGCTTCTGATGCTTCAGGGAAAGTGGAAAACACAGATTACCATGACGATTTGGTTTGTGTTGCTTTCCGCTGGAATTAAAACGTCAGCCTTCTAGATATCAAAATTTCGAGGCTCAATCACACTCTCTATTTTCTCGCTGTCTACGCTTAGCAACTACCATTACTGGCAGTCACCCAAGACTCGCTACTGGCGGTTGGTTAGACCTTACCAGACAGGCATTCCACCTGCTAGACTACTCGCCCTTGTCTGGGCGCACAATTCCGATTTGTTAAATTCATATCCGCATTATAGCATAAAAATAACGACACTGTATATCACTTTCGTAACATACAATGCCGTTACTTTTATTTTCTTCGATACACCAAACAAAACATATTCCTGTATACGATAATATCATATACAGAGTTCGACTTGTTCAGCTTTAGTGGGGAAAATGTAAAGTGAACTCCGCCTTTTGGCATAGGAATTGTTTTGTTAAATTAACTTGTTGTGCTAGATAAAATAAAATATAAAGAAACTTCAACAAAATATGCT
>NZ_JAJDML010000098.1:0-5164 GCF_020594215.1 Blautia sp. DFI.1.216 | reverse complement strand
CATGCAAAAAACTATGCTGTTTATGCCGTATAAAAGCATTATATACTAAAAAAATTAAGTTGTGTATCTCCGAAAATAGAATTTAATCCCGCATAAAATCAAGGTATGTTAGAATGTAGAATTTACTTTTTCATTCAAGCTCACTGGAAGTAACGAGAATGCGACGCGCAGTTATTCAAAATCATTTTTCCGGAATTATTGCAGAAACTGAAGAAGGGTATATTTTTACTTATGACCAGGATTATCTGGACAGAGAAGATGCAGTGGCAGTAAGCCTGACACTTCCATTACGTCAGGAGCCTTATGAAACAACTATATTGTTTCCTTTTTTTGACGGACTGATTCCAGAAGGATGGCTTCTGGGGGTGGTCAGCCGAAACTGGAAAATCAACCAGAAAGACCGGTTTGGATTACTGTTATCTGCCTGCAGAGACTGCATTGGCGATGTTTGTATCAGGAGAGAAAAGGTATGAAATGCTTGTGTTGTGGAAAGCCAATAACAAATAGTGCAACGAATGTGGAAAAAGAATGGTGCTGGCATAAAAAGTGTGTAAAGAGATTTTTTCAGACAGATGAATTACCAATCTTGGATATTACGAAAGAGCAACTGGAAATCCTGGCAACTGAAACAGTAAATGAGGGACTTACTGTGCCGGGAGTTCAGAAAAAGCTTTCCCTGCATTTATCAACAGATCTTAATGCAAGACTTACAATTGTGGACTATCCGACAGGATATATCCTGAAGCCGCAGACGGAAGAATTTGATAATATGCCGGAATTTGAGGATCTGGCAATGCGTCTCGCAGAAATTATGGGAATCCAGACGGTTCCCCATGCTCTTATAAAAATGAATGATGAATACGCGTATATTACTAAAAGGATAGACCGGGAAATATCAGAAAAAGAGACCAAACTATATGCCATGGAAGATTTCTGCCAGCTGTCTTACAGGCTGACACAGGATAAATATAAAGGTTCTTATGAACAATGCGGAAGAATCATAAAAAAATGTTCTGCAACACCGGGATTAGACCTGTCAGAGCTGTTTCTGCGTGTTGTTGGATCTTTCGTTATGGGAAATTCAGATATGCATTTGAAAAACTTTTCGCTAAAGGAAACGGAGCCTGGTAGCAGAAATTTCCAATTATCAAAAGCATACGATATGCTTCCTGTTAATGTGATCATGCCAGAAGATAAAGAACAGCTGGCACTCACAATAAATGGCAAAAAACGTAATATTCATAAGAAAGAATTTCGGATACTGGCAGAATCCTGTGGGATTCCATTAAATTCTGCGGAACGTATGATGAAAAAAGTATGCTCATTAAAGGCAAAACTTTTTACACAGATAGAAGAATCTTGCCTGTCAGCAGAGCAAAAAGAGCAAATGGAGGAACTTATTTCAAAAAGGCTTGATATTTTGAGTTAGATAAACAGCTTATTGACCATGCTTTAAGATCAGAACAGGAAGGAGGACCGATGAATATGTGTAATGCGTTGGAAGAATTAAGACGCGAAGGGGTGCTTGAGGGTCAGCGTGAGGGACGGCTTGAGGGACGACTTGAGGGAATCCGTGCAACGATAGGAATCTGCAAAAAATTCAGCATTAGTGAGGAGGATATAATCAGAAATATTATGGAAGAATTTTCCTTATCACAGGAAGAAGCCTCTGGTTATGTAAAAAATATTAGTAGATTCTAAAAAGAATGGCTCCAGTTAACTACGCCTTAGTCAAAAAAGACTTCGGCCTCAGTGATCGGAGCCTTCTTTTGTGCTCCTGGCGGCGCACGAAGGAAATAAGCCCGCCAAAAGGCGAGCTTACTTAAAGTGCTTATTTATAGGCTGTCGCTGAACTACGTTTTCAGGACAGCCCCTTATATGATGATCATCAGCCGCTTGATCGAGCAGGATCATTATTTTGACAATACTTCAACTTTACAGAAATGTTCCTTGGTTTCTTTATCATAGCTGATTCCGACACCCAGGACTTCGCCCGTATATTTGCGGGTTTCTCCTGATTTTCCCTGAAAACGCAGCAGATAATCTTTTTCTCTGATCTGTAGCAGGGCATCTTCGGGAGAGTGGTCTACTTTTAATTCGAGGATAATACAGGTGTCCGTAAGATTCCATGGGTAAAAAATAAAATCAACAAATCCTTTTCCTGCTTTATCTTCACGTTCAATACGATACTTATTTCTTGCAGAAAGATATACCAGATTGACAATAGCAGAGAGTTCTACTTCATTATTATATGAGAGAATCGGGGATTCTGTATTATGTGCATACTGCAGGATCTCGGACATTTTCTGCGTGTCACGGGATAAAGTAGCCTTGAGCATCTGGTCTGAAATCTTAGCCAGCTGGTATACATATCCAAGACTTTCCTCATTCTGCAGAAGTTCTTCATATTTGAACATCAATTCTCTGTTAGGAATAAAAACTTTTCCGCCAGAATAAGTAAGCAGCCCATATACAACCATAGCTGAATAGATCTGATCCCGGCTTTTTAATTCCATTGCCGATGCAGCAAATTCATCTATTTTGGCATCAACGCCTTCTCCGGTAATCATCAATGCCAGGTCATTTTTTATATGGTCAATGTCATTGCGGATATAGTAAAAAATCTCATCATAAGGTCCGGAACTGGTCCAGTAATTGGATAACTGGTTAAAACGCAGTGCCATCACTACGGATCTTGGATTATACAGGCGTTTTCCTGAAGCAGTGAAATATCCATCATACCAGTTCTGCAGACCGTTGCGTGGTACCTGAAGTTTTTTGCATAAATGTGTGTACTTTTCATATAGAACATCTACCTCTTCGTCTGTAAAGCCAAAATATTCGCTGAAAGCTTCCATTGAAGTCATTTTAAATTCCATAAACATGTTCAGTTCAGAGCCACTGGAATATTTGGAAATCGGCAGGATACCGGTAATATATGCCAGTGCTGTATAGTCCTGATCTTTCAGCAGAGTTTTGAGAAAAAGTATATACTCTGCTTTTTCCTTTTCAGTAATAAATGGAAGATGAAATACGGCATCCCATTCATCCATGATGAAAACAAACTGTCGGTCTGTCTGCTCTGAAATTTGGGAAAGTATGTCCCAGAGCGCATATATGGAGTCTGTCTGATATTCCGGATATGCTTCCGCCAGATCGTTCTTCAAACCTGTAATGATACGGTCAATATATTGTCTGTAAGATGTGCAGTTTTCCGGAAGTCTGCTGAAATCGATATAAATGATATCATACTGATTTAAATACTGATGGTATTCAGGTGAATCTGCAATTTTTAAATGATCAAATATCTGCGAAGCATCCCAGACCCTTCCAAAGAAGGCTCCCAGCATATTTGCCATGATCGTTTTTCCGAATCTGCGCGGTCTTGTAATGCAGATATACTGTGTTTCTTCTTCCATGCATCCAAATATGTCATTCAGAATAAGGGATTTATCTACAAAATATGTTGTTTCTGAAATCTTCTTATATCTTTTGTACGGAAGAGGAGTATTTAAAAACATTGCCATATCAGTTACCGCCTTTCAGATTTTTTGCTTTAGAGATATTATAGCATTCTTATGAAAGACTTGCCAGATGGAAGAGGCGGAAAGATTATTACAATAAGATGGACAATGACATCCCGGAAAATCAGCAAGATAGAAAAATTGCAGTGTCTGCTATCAAACATCTTGATCAATCAAAAAAGAGAAAAAATATTTTGATTGCAGTTGTTTCTCTTTTTAAAGAAAATTGGCTTTATGAAAAATTTAGCCTTTTTTATTTGGAAATTAGATACATAATATTTAAATATAGGTGGGATTAATATGTGTGATGTAAAAAAATATGAAAAAATATATGAAGAAATAAAGTGTCTGGAACCTGAAGATACATTGCAACTTACATTAGAAGCTGATTCAGAAGAGCAGAGGGAATTTTATCAGATGGTAGGTGATTTTTTACTTCAAAAAAGGCAAAAACAAGTAATTGCGAGGAATTTATTTTAAAAGAAAAAATATATCGTTCTGGGTGGAGTTAATGGAGCTGGTAAATCTAATTAGTGACAAACTGAGAAATCAGCAACACTTATACTTGCCAGATTAAGTTTTAGACAAAGAATATCTTTGTTTTAATAAAACATTTTTTCGCTGTTTTCGATGGTCAGACCCCTCCAGGGCAAAATGCCAATGACACAAAACTTAGCAGATCTGTGACATGGGAGCAAATCTGATTAGTGACAAACTGAGAAATCAGCAACAGTAAATATCCTTGTTTTGAATTACAATAATTATTGTATAAAGTTTTCATCGCAAGTTAATTTTACCACAAAAATAGAACCATTCGCATGAACGAATGGTTCTATTTCTTTTAGGGACTTATTTCACAGACCCTTTCTTTTTAGGAATCTGTGAGTATGTAAATAAATTGTTTATTAACAATACCTGAAAGTTATCGATATGTGTGACTCTTAATAAATTATTTCTTTACATAGATTTCGATTTTTTTAGTTTTGACAGAGCAGGAACCTGTTGTTACCATTTTGTATCCTGCTGGTACCGGAACTTCACTGGCTTTAATAGATGTAGCTTTTTTATCGACAACGATTTCTCCAGTAGCAACAATTTTGTTTGTTTTTGCTAATCTATAAATAACTTTAATTGTTTTTCCTAATTTTTTAACCTCAACAGTTACTGTATTATTTTTGGAAATTTTTAATTTGGAACCAGTTGTTACAATCTGATATCTGTCTGGTGCTGTGATTCTGCTCATATTAACATATTTGGCAGTAGCTACTACAGAAAGTTTCTTACTGCTGACAACTTTACCAGATTCTTTAAAAATAACAGTTACAGATTTTTTATTCTGGTCTACAGTAATATAAACTTTGTTATTTTGGGAAATTTTAATGTCACCAACGATGCCAATTGTATATCCATCTGGTGCTGTTAATTTGCCAGTGTTAATATAAGTAGCATCTTTATCAACAGTCATAGGAGCTGTCTTGATGACATTTCCTTTTCTATCCTGATATACAACAGTAATTCCTTTTGTTGTAACTGCTTTACGAACAGCAGCGTATACATAACCATCATTGATTGCAAGATCACCAGCTAATACCAATTCATAGCCTTCTGGTGCTGTAAGTTTGCTGGTATTTACAGATGTA
>NZ_JAJDML010000097.1:0-5260 GCF_020594215.1 Blautia sp. DFI.1.216 | reverse complement strand
GCTGGAAAGTTTTCTGCAAGAGCCGGAACGCCTGACAGATGATGATGTCATGCTGCTGTTGAAACTCATTTTTCACAGGCAGGACACGCAGGAACTATTGAAAAAACTGCTGGAACGGGAGAAGCTGGAAACCCCTTAGTTTACTAAAGGCGCAATTATACACCACCCAAAGGTTGGTGCATTGCGTTCTCCGAAGGCTCCTCGCCGGAGGGCTGTGATTTTCCGCAGCCACGGACTGCTCCAAATCAAACAGGGGACGCTACACTTCCCCTGCGCTGGCTTTCGCCAGCTACCCTTTTGTGGACTTGCCATCTGGGGACACCTTGCATTGCAAGCTGTTCCCAGCCGACAAGTTTTACAGAATCAGTTTTCTGTCTTTTGAGAAGAAATGAAAAATGTTATACTAAAAAATGAAAATGCCTATTGACTCTCACGGAACGTCATAGATTAAAGTTACCTTATCAGGAACAGGAGGTCAGCAGCTATGAGGACAGTAAAAGAAATATCAGATTTAACAGGTATCAGCGTTCGCACGCTTCACTATTATGATGAAATCGGGTTGTTAAAGCCAACAGAAAAAAGTGATGCGGGATACCGGCTTTATGACGATAAGGCACTGGAAACATTACAACAGATTTTATTTTTCCGTGAGTTTGATATCTCCTTGAAAGAAATCAAAGCTGTTTTGGACAATCCGGCTCTTGAAAGAAATCAGATTCTACAAGTACAGCGAAAAATGTTGGTAACAAAGAAAGAACGAATGGAACGTCTGATTGCCAGCATTGATGACATTCTGAAAGGAGAGAACAAAATGGATTTTACAATTTTTACCAAAACAGAAGTAGAAGAAATGTTCCAAACCATGCTTGAGCATATGCCGGAGAATATGAGAAACATTGCAATTAAAGAATTTGGTAGCATTGAACAATGGAAAAAGCATTATATGGAAGTCGTATCTTCGGAAGAAATGCAGAAAGGCTATGCAAAGGTAGTTGAATGGTATGGTGGAAAGGACAAGTTTCTGTCTGTTGCCCGAACTCCCGTCAGCAAAGAAGTTGCAGAAAGCTATAACAAACGGATAGAAGCGATTTTGCAAAAACTGATTGCAAAACAGAATTGTGACATAGATTCTTTTGAAGTAAAAGAGCTTGTTGGAGAATATGGCTTTGTTATGAAACAGCTTGCCCAGATAAAAGAAGAAAAAGGCTTTATGATGGCACAGACGCAGTATTACCGCAATGAACAAATCAAACCAATGATAGACGAAAAATACGGTGAAGGGGCTTCTGATTTCTTTGCACAGGCAATAGAAAACTATTATAAAGTTAAGTAATCTTGAATTTTAACTAAATACCCGCCGCCCCCAGCGGCACACCGAGCAGGAAATCTGAAAAGGTCTCCTGCTTTTTTTCTGCCCCAAATGAGGTGGTAAAACGCCACCCCATCCACCAATTACCGAAAGGAGGGACACGAAATGCCCTGTCCACACAACGAAATCACGATTGTTCAGCGCAGCCAGCGGCAGTCTGCTGTTGCCGCCGCTGCTTACCAAAGCGGCGAAAAGCTGTTCTGTGAATACGACCAGCAAGTGAAGCACTACCCAGAAAAGCGTGGTATCGTCCATAATGAAATCCTGCTCCCGGCAAATGCCCCGCCAGAGTATGCAGACCGCAATACCTTATGGAACGCCGCCGAAGCTGTTGAGAAGCAATGGAACTCCCAGCTTGCAAGGCGGTGGGTGCTTTCCATTCCCAGAGAGATACCGCCCGACCAGTACGCCGCCCTTGTCCGGGATTTCTGCAATCAGCAGTTTGTTTCCAAAGGAATGTGCGTGGATTTTGCCATCCATGACAAAGGGGACGGAAACCCTCACGCTCATGTCATGCTGACTATGCGGGCAATGGATGAACATGGGAAATGGCTTCCCAAGAGCCGCAAGGTTTATGACCTTGACGAGAACGGGGAACGGATAAAACTTCCGTCCGGCAGATGGAAAAGTCACAAGGAAGATACGGTTGACTGGAACGACCGCAAGTATTGTGAAATCTGGCGGCATGAATGGGAGATCATCCAGAACCGCTATCTGGAAGCCAACAACCGCCCGGAGCGGGTGGATCTCCGTTCTTATGAAAGACAGGGGCTTGATATTATCCCTACCGTCCATGAGGGTGCTGCTGTCCGGCAGATGGAAAAGCGAGGGATTCAGACCAACATCGGAAATCTGAACCGGGAAATCAAAGCCGCCAACAGCCTGATGAAGTCTATCCGGCAGCTTATTAAAAATCTCAAAGGCTGGATTATCGAGCTTAGTGAAAAACGAAAAGAACTGCTTGCGGAAAAAGCTGCGGAGGAAGCGGTATTTCTTCCCAATCTGTTGATGAAGTACATGGAGGTACGAAAGGCAGAACGGAGCGACTGGACACGGGCGGGACAAAACCGTGGAACTTCCAAAGACTTAAAGGCAGTCAGCGAAGCCCTGTCCTATCTTCAGAGAAAGGGACTTTCCACCGTGGAGGATTTGGAAAACTTTATAGAAACGTCCGGGAAATCTGCCGCCGACTACCGAAAGCAGATGAAGCCAAAGGAAACCCGCAGCAACGTGATTGACGCTATCCTTGCCGCCCGGACGGACTGTAAGGAATGTAAGCCCGTTTATGAGAAATACCAGAAGATATTTTTCAAGAAAACTAAGGAAAAATTCAAGCTGGAACACCCGGAGGTTGCCCGGTTTGAGAAAGCCAGTGCCTACCTTGCCAAGCACCCGGATGATAAGGACAGCACGAAAAAGGAGCTTTTGCAGGAACAGGCGAAGCTTGTGGGCGAAATCGCAGACTTGAAAGTACCGTTGACCGAGGTGCAGGAAGATTTGAAGAAGCTGCGGGACATCCGCTACTGGGTACGGAAAGCCACACCCGGCACAGAGGAAAGCAAAGAGCCGCCCAAGAAGCAGCCCCTCAAAGAAGTCTTGCAGGATAAGGCTGACGAGAAGAAAGCACAGAAAAACGCCCCGGCGCAGACGAAACACAAACAACAGGATATGGAACTTTAACAGGCACTTGCCATTTTCAGATTGAGAATGATAAGTGCCTTTTCTTTTTTACAAGGAGGAATTGATTTGAATGTATTTGAAGCTGTGAAGCAGTCCGTTACGACAAGACAGGCTGCGGAGCATTACGGAATCCGGGTAAACAGAAACGGGATGGCTTGCTGCCCGTTCCACAACGATAAGACCCCCAGCATGAAGCTGGACAAGCGTTTCCACTGCTTCGGATGTGGTGCAGATGGGGATGTGATTGATTTTGTAGCTGCCCTGTACGGGCTGGGGAAAAAGGAAGCCGCCGCACAGTTGGCGAGTGACTTCGGGCTTGCCTATGAGGACTGGAAGCCACCGGGCAGGGCAAGGAAGCCCAAGCCCCGGCAGAAATCCCCGGAAGAACAGTTCCGGGAAGCAAAGGCACATTGCTTCCGTGTCCTTGCCGATTATCTACACCTCTTACGGGTATGGAAAACCGACTATGCCCCGCACTCCCCGGAGGAAGCGTTTCATCCCCGGTTCGTGGAAGCCTTGCAGAAGCAAGCCCATGTGGAATATCTGCTGGATGTGCTGCTGTTCGGGGAGACAGAGGAAAAAGCGGTTTTGATTATGGACTACGGAAAGGATGTGATACAGCTTGAACAGCGAATGGCAGAGCTTGCAGCCGCAGACGCAGCAAGAACTAAAAAACACCATGAACGCCATGCAGCCGCCCCAGAGCGTTGAGGAAGTAAAGGCAACTCTGGAAACCACCGAGAAAGGCGGCGTCCGCCAGAGCATACGGAACTGCCTGACCGTATTCCAGCGTGACCCTGTGCTTGCCGGGGCAATCGCCTACAACATCCTGACCGACCGCAAGGACATCATAAAGTCCATCGGTTTTCACAGAGAAAGCACAGCCCTGACCGATACGGACATGAAGTATCTGCTTCTCTATCTGGAGGAAACCTACGGGCTTACCAGTGAGAAAAAGATTGAAACCGCCATCGGGATTGTGGCGAATGAGAATAAGTACCACCCCATCCGGGATTTTCTGAACAGCCTTGCATGGGACGGGACTGAGCGCATCCGCTTCTGTCTGCGGCACTTTCTGGGAGCTGATGTGGACGATTACACCTATGAAGCCTTGAAGCTGTTCATGCTGGGGGCGATTACAAGGGCATTTAAGCCCGGAAGCAAGTTTGAAATCATGCTGTGTCTGGTAGGCGGTCAGGGGGCTGGCAAATCCACCTTCTTCCGGCTGCTGGCAGTCCGGGACGAGTGGTTTTCCGATGATTTGCGGAAGCTGGACGATGATAACGTGTACCGCAAGCTGCAAGGTCACTGGATAATTGAAATGTCGGAAATGATGGCAACCGCCAATGCCAAGAGCATTGAGGAAATCAAGTCCTTTCTAAGCCGCCAGAAAGAGGTTTACAAAATTCCCTATGAAACTCACCCGGCAGACCGCCCCCGTCAATGCGTGTTCGGCGGCACTTCCAACGCCCTTGACTTTCTCCCCCTTGACCGTTCCGGCAACCGCCGATTTATCCCGGTCATGGTGTACCCGGAGCAAGCCGAGGTTCACATTTTGGAGGACGAAGCCGCTTCCAGAGCCTATATCAGCCAGATGTGGGCGGAAGCAATGGAGATTTACCGAAGCGGCATGTTCAAGCTGTCATTCAGCCCAGCCATGCAGCGGTATCTCAAAGAACACCAGCGGGATTTTATGCCGGAGGACACCAAAGCCGGGATGATACAGGCTTACCTTGATAAGTACACCGGGGAAACGGTCTGCTCCAAGCAGCTCTACAAGGAAGCCTTAAACCACACCTTTGATGAGCCGAAGCAATGGGAAATCCGGGAAATCAACGAGATAATGAACCAGTGCATTACCGGGTGGAACTACTTTTCCAATCCGAGGATGTTTGCGGAATACGGCAGACAAAAGGGCTGGGAGCGTGAAATCCCGGCAACGGACACCGACAACCCGCCCGAAAAATCTATGGACGGTTTTGTGGAGGTCACAGAGCAGATGGAGCTTCCATTCTGAAAATGACAGCCCGTTGCCGACTTCGTTGCTATCCCGTTGCCGAGCCGGTTGCCGGGGAAAATCCCTTATTTCCGGGCTTTTTCCCTCTCTGACAACCAAAACAACAGAAAAATAAAAGAAAAGTATAAATAGTAATCAACGCCAGATTGAGATTGTTTGCAAGGTCTTTTGAAGCCCGTTGCCGGACTTCGTTG
>NZ_JAJDML010000096.1:0-5300 GCF_020594215.1 Blautia sp. DFI.1.216 | reverse complement strand
GTATCTATATGGGCTATTCCGTTGATACGGGAAGAAATGTGTACCTGCAACCGTCTTTAGCTTCGCAGGGCGTAAAAGGTACAGTTACCAACGCTTTAGCGTCTGCTTTTGTCGGTTCGCTTGGCGGTGGAAAGTCGTTCTGCAACAATCTTCTGGTGTATTATTCGGTGTTGTTTGGCGGTCAAGCAGTCATTTTAGACCCTAAAAGTGAGCGTGGCAACTGGAAAGAAACACTTCCAGAAATCGCCCATGAAATCAATATCGTAAACCTAACAAGCGATAAAGGCAATGCAGGACTTCTTGACCCGTTTGTGATTATGAAGAATGTAAAAGACGCTGAAAGTCTGGCAATCGACATCTTAACATTCCTTACGGGTATTTCCTCTAGGGACGGCGAAAAATTTCCTGTGTTACGTAAGGCGGTTCGTTCCGTTACCCAGAGCGACAAACGAGGCTTGCTCCATGTGATAGACGAGCTACGCCGTGAAGATACGCCCATAGCAAGAAATATCGCAGACCATATCGACAGCTTCACGGACTACGACTTTGCACACCTGCTGTTTTCAGACGGTACGGTAGAAAATGCAATCAGTCTGGATAACCAACTCAATATCATTCAAGTAGCGGACTTAGTATTGCCAGATAAGGACACGACCTTTGAGGAATACACGACCATTGAATTATTGTCGGTGTCTATGCTGATTGTGATTAGTACTTTTGCCCTTGATTTTATCCATTCGGACAGAAGCATTTTTAAGATTGTCGATTTGGACGAAGCGTGGGCGTTCTTAAATGTGGCACAAGGCGAAACCTTATCAAATAAGCTGGTGCGTGCTGGACGAGCTATGCAGGCAGGCGTTTATTTCGTTACACAATCTTCTGGGGACGTGGCAAAGGAAAGTCTGAAAAACAATATCGGCTTAAAATTCGCTTTCCGTTCTACTGACATCAACGAGATAAAACAGACCTTAGAATTTTTCGGTATCGACAAGGACGATGAAAACAACCAGAAACGGCTTCGTGATTTGGAGAACGGACAATGCTTATTGCAGGACTTATACGGGCGTGTCGGTGTGGTACAGATACACCCAGTTTTTGAAGAACTGCTACACGCCTTTGATACCAGACCGCCCGTACAGAGAAATGAGGTGGAGTGATGAAAGAAAGGATAAAAGGTGCGTTCACAAAAAGGAAGATACTTCACTTTCTCAAAATGGCTCTGTTCATGGTGGCACTCTCCCTTATCCTGCTTTCACTTTTGGGGACGGTGGCTCATGCAACGGGACTTGTAGACGATACTATCAATGCAGAAAATCTTTACTCAAAATATCCGTTATCTAACTACCAGCTTGATTTTTATGTGGATAATAGCTGGTCGTGGTTGCCGTGGAACTGGCTGGACGGCATTGGAAAATCGGTACAGTACGGGCTTTACTGCATTACCAACTTTGTCTGGACGATAAGCCTTTATTTAAGCAATGCCACGGGCTATGTGGTGCAGGAAACCTATAAACTTGATTTTATTAACGATATGGCAGACAGTATCGGAAAAAGCATACAGACCCTTGCAGGCGTAACACAGAACGGTTTTTCCAGCTCTGGCTTTTATGTCGGTTTCCTGCTTCTCATTATCTTAGTGGTGGGACTTTATGTTGCCTATACAGGACTGATAAAACGGGAAACCAGCAAGGCACTTCACGCTGTTATCAACTTTGTGGTGGTGTTCGTGCTGTCCGCTTCTTTTATTGCCTACGCTCCCGACTATATCAAGAAGATAAATGAATTTTCATCAGACATCAGTACCGCTTCTTTGGACTTGGGAACAAAAATCATGCTCCCCAACTCTGACAGCGAGGGCAAGGACAGCGTGGACTTGATACGGGACAGCCTATTTTCTATTCAAGTGGAACAGCCGTGGCTACTTCTGCAATTCGGTAACAGCAACACAGAAGAAATCGGGGCAGACCGTGTCGAAGCTCTTGTATCGGCAAGTCCAGAGGACGAGGACGGGAAAACCAGAGAGGAAGTCGTGAAAACAGAAATCGAGGACAACGACAACAACAATCTGACAATACCGCAGGTAGTGAACCGTTTAGGTATGGTGTTCTTCCTACTGTTCTTCAATTTAGGGATAACGATATTTGTATTCTTGCTTACGGGCATGATGTTGTTTAGCCAGATACTTTTTATTATCTTTGCAATGTTTTTACCTATCAGTTTTCTACTTTCCATGATACCGAGTTATGAAAGCATGGCAAAGCAGGCAATCGTGAGGGTGTTTAATACCATAATGACACGGGCAGGAATAACGCTCATTGTAACAGTAGCGTTCAGCATTTCCAGTATGTTTTATAACATCTCCACGGACTATCCGTTTTTTATGGTGGCGTTCTTGCAGATAGTGTGTTTCGCTGGTATCTACATGAAGCTGGGCGACTTAATGAGTATGTTCTCACTTAATGCTGGCGACAGTCAAAGCATGGGACACAGGATTTTCCGCAGACCGTATCTGTTTATGCGACATCGGGCTAGGCGTATGGAACACCGTATTGCAAGGGCGGTAAGTGCTGGCGGTATTTCGGGCGGTGTCGCTGGTGCGGTTGCTGGAAGTGCCGTTGCTGGCAAACGGGCTGAAAGAAAAAATACCGCTTCTAAAGAAAATCGGGGCAATACCACTTCCAGCGTGGGACAGCGTGCAGGCTCAAAGGTGGGTGCTGTCTTAGATACGAAAAATAAAGTGAAAGACAAGGCAAATGCTGTCAAAGAGAATATCAAGGATATGCCGACACAGACCGCTTATGCGGTGTATTCCACAAAGGAAAAGGCAAAGTCCAGCGTGTCCGACTTCAAGCGTGGCATGGTGCAGGAACAGCAGTCCAGACAGTCGGGACGATTGGAAAGGCAGGCACAGCATAGACAGAGTATCGCTGACAAGCGTATTGAGCTTCAAAAGGCACAAGAAGCAAGGCAGGCACAGCGAAAGACGGACGGATCAGCGACAACGGGAGCTACCCGTCCCCATGAGCGACCAGCCACAGCTTCAACCATTCCAAAGCCGAGTGCGGAAAAAATGCAGGAAGTGAAACGCCCTGCCACAGCGACCACTTCAAAAGCAAGTGCGCCAGTCAAGACGAATGTTGTAAAAGAGCGTCCGTTATCTTCTGGTGCTTCTGATAGAAAAGCGACCCAGCCTGCACAGCCAGTACATAGGCAGAATGTAGAAAAAGTGGTATCGCAGGAAACACACCAGAATGACACCAAAGACCGCAGGATAAAGGTTCAGCAAACGCAAACCGTCCAGAAGAACCAACAGACCATAGAGAAAACTCGTAACCTTGTAACGAAGAAAGGACAGAAGAAAAAATGAAACTGAAACATATCGCTCTTATCGGCAGTCTGTTTCCTATCCTCTTTTCTCTGGTGCTTTTCTTTGGGGTGCTGATTAGTGCGGACAGCGACGATGAGAACAGCAACTTTTCTTCTGGCATTACGGGTATGAACTTATCCGCAGAAGTCTTGAAACATCAGCCTATGGTGGAAAAGTACGCCAGAGAAAGCGGTATCTCCGAGTATGTCAATGTGCTACTTGCTATCATTCAAGTAGAAAGTGGCGGTACGGCAGAAGATGTTATGCAGAGTTCGGAAAGTCTGGGTTTACCGCCCAACTCTTTAGATACGGAAAGCTCAATCAAGCAGGGGTGTAAGTATTTTGCGTCCCTGCTTTCTTCCTGCAAAAATCAAGGTATCGACGACTTGAATGTAGCAATACAGTCTTATAACTATGGCGGTGGCTATGTGGGTTATGTAGCTGGAAAAGGAAAGAAACACACTTTTAATCTTGCAGAGAGCTTCGCCCGTGAAAAGTCGGGTGGAAAGAAAGTAACCTATACTAACCCGATAGCCGTTGCGAAGAACGGGGGCTGGCGATATGGTTACGGAAATATGTTCTACGTAGAATTACTCAATCAATATCTGACCGTGGCACATTTTGATAATGCGACGGCACAAGCGATTATGAATGAAGCGTTGAAATATCAAGGCTGGAAGTATGTATATGGTGGCAGTAACCCGAACACTTCCTTTGATTGTAGCGGACTTGTGCAATGGTGCTATGGAAAAGCTGGTATCTCTTTACCGAGAACGGCACAAGCACAGTATGACGCTACCCAACATCTCCCACTCTCGCAGGCAAAGGCTGGGGACTTGGTGTTTTTCCATTCTACCTATAACGCTGGTTCGTATGTAACCCACGTCGGCATTTATGTAGGAAATAACCAGATGTACCATGCAGGCGACCCGATAGGATATGCAGACCTAAGTAGTAGTTACTGGCAACAGCACTTAATCGGTGCAGGACGAGTAAAACAATAGAAAGGACTTGAAAAATATGTTTAAGAAGAATAAGAAACAGACAGAAACTATCAAAGAACCAAAAGAAAAAAAGGTGCGTACTGTCAAGGTAGGCACACATAAGAAAACCGTGATTGCGTTGTGGGTGGTGCTTGTCGCAAGCGTGAGCTTTGGGGTGTATAAGAATTTTACGGCTATCGACCAGCACACCACCCATGAAAAAGAAATCATTGAACTTCGCTTGCAGGACACCAACGGGATAGAAAATTTCGTGAAGAATTTTGCGAAGTCCTATTACACATGGAATAACAGCAAAGAAGCGATTGAAGCAAGGACGCAGGCAATCAACGGTTATCTGACAAAGGAATTGCAGGGCTTGAATGTGGATACCATTAGAACCGATATACCAACCAGCTCCACGGTTACAGATGTGATTGTATGGAGTATCGAACAGTCGGGAACGGACACTTTTTCTGCTACCTACGAAGTAGATCAGCAGATAAAAGAGGGAGAACAGACAAGCAATGTGAAAGCAACCTATACTGTAAAAGTCTATGTGGACGCAGACGGGGATATGGTAATCGTTCAAAACCCTACCCTTGCACCAGCAGTTGAAAAATCAGACTATGAGCCTAAGACACCAGAAGCAGACGCAAGCGTGGACGCTGATACGGTAAATGACGCTACCGCTTTTCTGGAAACATTCTTTAAGCTGTACCCAACAGCGACGGAAAAAGAGCTTGCTTACTATGTATTGGGAAATGTGATTGAACCTATCGGCAGGGACTACCTTTATTCTGAACTGGTAAACCCTATCTTTATAAAGGACGGCGACAATGTGAAAGTCAAGGTTGCGGTAAAATTCATTGATAATCAGACAAAAGCGACGCAGGTATCGCAGTATGAGCTTGTGCTACATAAGGATAGTAACTGGAAGATTGTAGGATAAA
>NZ_JAJDML010000095.1:0-5401 GCF_020594215.1 Blautia sp. DFI.1.216 | reverse complement strand
ATCGGCAATTTTGCACGCTAAATCAACATAATCTGTCATGGACGCTGTGAAAGTTGTGTGCTATATTGAGTATATAGGAATGCTCCAGACAGCTGTTCCTGTCTGAATCGTTCAGTTAACACTAACATACACTTTTAGGAGGGAAAAAGAATGAAGAAAACAAGCAAAAAATTACTCTCTTTTTTACTGGCGTTTGGAATGATCATTGCCATGTTTGCAGTGACCTCTGCTACAGGTTGGGCGGCAGATGAACATGTTCCTGCATCGGCAACCTTAGTTGCCTATCCGAAGCCGGCAACAGAATCCCTGGCTTCCTTATCGTCCAAAGTTTCCGGACTAAAATCAAGTAATAAGGCAGTTGTCACTGTCAAACTGTCAAAATCCACCTACGGCACTTCACAGACATACTATACGATTCTGGCAGTCCCAAAGAAAGCCGGTACAGCTACTGTTTCTTTTAAATGTCAGGGTAAAACATATAAAATAAAGGTAACTGTTAAAAAATATGTAAATCCTGTTAAATCAGTAAAGATCGGCGCAACTACTGTTCCAGGTTCCAGATTTAAATCTTCTTCTGAAACAAGTCTCAGCTACGCAAAATTTGCCGGAAAGAAAGTAAAAACAACGGTTACTCTTGCAAAAGGATGGAAGCTTGACAAACTGTACATATATAGTGGAAATAATCCTGTGAATGGCAGTATGAAACCAGCGATCGAATACCTGCAAAAAGGATGGATGCGCAGTGAATCCGTGGCAAACGGAAGCAAGATCCCGGTAGCGGGAGGCAAAGGTTTCAGGATCATGTTTACTGCAGTTAATTCTAAAACCGGTATCAAAGAACGTATAACTATCGAACTTAGATAAAGGGGAAAAGAGGGCTCTGACAGATGAAAAAGAAATTATTAGTTTTATTGCTGACTTCTTCCATGATTTTAATGAATTTTGCTCCTGCATATGGTGCAGGTGATTTTACTGACTCGGATAATGTAACAGCTGTAGAAAATCCAGGTTCATCTGATGTTGATGCGATTCCTGACATGGGTAATGCGGTAAACGACGAGATGAGTTTTTCTCCTGAGGAATTCGATAACAATGGAGAGTTCAATGACACTGAAGATGAGTTTACTTCGGAACAGACAGACGATGATTTCTTTTCGGATGAAAAGGAAATGCCTTCTGTTCAGGAGGGGGACACGTTGGTTGCAAATGCAGGTCAGGGAATAACAGCTGGTACTTCCACATATTCCTCAAAGTCTTCCTTTGGCCGAAGAAAGGCTCTTTCCCAGCTTCAGGGTATGGGAATCAACAGCGGATCTTACAGCTGGAACTGGGCAAATCCTGAATATACTTCCTATTATACAGATGAGGCAGGAAATCTTCACATTGTTGCCTGGAAAGATCAGACTTTATACGATGCTGTCTGCAATTCCGATCTTAATGTTACCAATGTAACAACAGTAAAGCTTCCGCTTCCATTGTGGGGAGGATTCTATGCTGCACCAGACGGGAACTTTTATGTTGCAGCAGGGCAGAAGAATCTGAACGAAGACAACAGCATAACGGCTGTCCGAATCCTTAAATACAGCCGTGCCTGGAAACTGCTTGGTGCAACGGACATTGGTGGCGGATATACAAATATGTTTGAAGGAATCTACATTCCTTTTGACGCTGCTTCCCTGCGCATGACCCAGATCGGTTCTACCCTGATCGTCCATACAGGACGGGAAATGTATGGGATGGAAGGGATACATCATCAGAGTGATATCACTTTTGTCATTAACACTCAGGATATGACACTTATTAATTCAGATATGCCTTATTGCAGCCATTCCTTTAACCAGTTTGTTGTAAATGACGGCTCTCATGTGTATTTTCTGGATCATGGGGATGCCTATTACAGAGGTCTGATCCTGTCCTCCTTCTCCGCATATTCCGGTGGATATATTGCCCAGGATCATGCTGTAAATATCTTTCCTTTTATGGGGGCTACAGGTGATAATTATACCGGATGCGAGGTAACCGGATTTTCTCTGGCAGGAAATAATCTGATCACAGTAGGCAAGTCTGTTCCCCATGGTTTTGCTGTGAATGGACAGACCGGATATGAGAATCTTAACAAAAATATCTTTATGATAATCACAGATAAGAACAGTATGGCTTCCAGATTTATCTGGCTCACTCAGTATTCACCGTCAGGAGCAGAAATAACTCTGACAGAACCAAAACTTATCCCCGTAGGAAATAATCAGTACGCAGTCCTTTTCTCAGAGGAAACCTCAGAACAGAGTATTCTGCATTATCTCCTTATGGATGCTTCCGAAAACGTAATATTATCCAAGTTATACAAGAATGTAACGATCCAGACGGATTCACAGCCGATCTTATGGGGACGTAATATTGTATGGGTATCCGGAAATTATGATAACGGCAACTATGACAGTTCCCGCACATACCTGTATGAAATCCCCGTAGTGACAACTCCACTTAATGGAATTGCTCTGAACCAGACAAATCTGACAATTGACGAAGGAAATACACAAAAACTCACACCTTCCTTTACACCATCTAACTCTGATGATGTAAAAGATGTGGTCTGGACAAGCAGTAATCCTGGGGTTGCGTCTGTCTCAGAGGATGGAACCATTCAGGGGAACGGTTATGGTCAGGCAGTAATCACTGCTTCTGCCGGAGATTTTCAGACCCAGTGTCAGGTGACGGTAAAGGTATCTGAGAACAACACACCACTGACAAAACCTGTGCTGAAACTTTCCCAGAAATCTGCAGATCAAATACATTTAACCTGGAAAAAGGTTCCGGGTGCCAAAGGATACCAGATTTACTGCAAGACAGATTCCCAGTCTTCTTATAAGCGGATAAAAACTCTGAAAACAGGAGCTGTCAGTTTCGATGCAGCTGTAGTACCGGGCGTAACCTATTCATTTAAAGTCCGTGCTTATGGAACCAACGCAAGTGGAAAAAACAAATATTCTAAATTTTCAGCGGTGAAATCAAGAAAAGCTGCTGTCCCGGCTCCATCTAAGGTTTCATGTAAAATGAGTAACGGTGGTACAGAGGTTTCCTGGAAAAAAGTAGCCGGTGCTTCCGGATATGTGATTTACCGCAATGGTTCCGCTGCCAAAACAGTGAAGTCCTCTGTCTCAACCTGGAAAGACACAAAAGCTTATGATTCCCAGACAGGCATGTACTGGGTTTATAATTATTATGTAAGAGCTTTTAAGACAGTAAACGGTAAGCGAATATACAGTAAGCCCACAAAAACGATAAATCTTTACTCGTAAATTATAAAACTACAAAAAGCACTATCACTTTGGTAAATAAAGTATAAAACAGGGCAGTCTCATCGGCAAAATTTTTGCCGGGAGGCTGCCCTGAGTATTTGTCTTATTTCACTTCTACTAATTCAATCTTGAAGTTAAGTTCTTTTCCAGCCATTTCGTGGTTTGCATCAAATGTGATATTTTTCTCATCTTTAGCTGTTACTTTAACAGGGAATGGCTGACCGAACTGGTTTGACAGGTATACCTGCTGGCCAACTGCCAGGTCTTCGGAACCTGGGAGCTGGGCGATTTCCATAGTGAAGATAGCGTTTGGATCTGCCATACCGTATGCTTCTTCTGGCATAAGGTGAACGTCTATGATCTGACCAACTTCCATATCAGCTACAGCTGCATCAAATCCTCTGATCATCTGGCCTGCACCGCAGATGAATTCCAGCGGTTCGCCACGGTCGTAAGAAGAATCAAACTGTGTTCCGTCATTGAAAGTTCCTCTGTAATGTGTGCGACAGGTTTTTCCTACATTGCGTCCTGTAAGCTGTGGCTGTGATCCGCCACATCCACCGCATCCGCCACCGCAGCTGTCTCCACAGGAGTGTCCCTCCTCATGGCTGCCGCAGGAATGACCTTCTTCATGATGGTGATGGTCGCAGTTAGCTCCGGAAGATACTAATTCGCCTTTTAAATAACTTTCAACTGCCTGGTCGGTATTTCCCTGGGCTCCGGCGCATAATTCGATTCCTGCCTCTGTGAGTGCTGTCTGAGCACCACCGCCGATGCCACCGCAGATCAGAACATTTACACCCTGCTCAGCAAGCAGACCTGCAAGTGCTCCATGTCCTGTACCGTTAGAACCGATCACTTCGCTGGAAACTATTTTGTTGTCTTCCACTTCATAAACTTTAAAAGACTCTGTTTTTCCAAAATGCTGAAAAATCTCTCCATTATCGTATGTTACTGCAATTTTCATTTGAAAAATCCTCCAAATTATTTTTTATACCCATTCAGTCCAGTATAAACTGTCTGCGACACAAAAGCAAGGCTATTTGATCAGGTAATTCTCAATTCCATTTGCAATTCCCCGTACCATTTTTTTCTGATAAGAACTCTGCTGCATACGGCGGTCTTCGGAAGGATTACTCATATATCCCATCTCGATAATCGTTGTCGGAACTTTACTCCAGTTATTTCCGGTCATAGAGTCTGTTTCCCAGACGTATTCTTTTCTGCATCCTGTAGCTGACACATATGCATTGAGCACAGCCTCAGAAAGCGCTTTGTTTTTTCTGTACATAGATGAAATATAAGGACTGTTTCTGGTTGTACAGATAGTCAGTGCTCCACTGATAGAGGAATTATCACTTCCATTGGCATGGATACGGATATACGCATCTGCTTTTGCCTTATTTGCCACTTTTGCACGGTCAATACAGCTGAGAGCTACTTTACTGTTGGTTCTGGTCATTACTACCTTAAAACCTCTTTTCTGAAGAAGGGTTCTTAGCTGAAGACCAATGCTCAGGTTGAGCTTATATTCCTCCACACCTGTAGCAACACCCTGGGTTCCAGAAGTATCTTTCTCTTTCAGCTGGCTGGAACCAGGCCCAAGAGGTTCATAACCACCGGCAACGACAGAAGAATGCCCCGGATCCAGTACAACAACAGGAGTCCAGACACCTTTACTGTTGATCTTTCGTCCATTTACAGTCTGATTGATACGCATTCTTCCGGTCTGTTTGCCAAAATACCTGAAACGATTATGAATACGGTGCCATCCTGTAAACATGGTACCGTCTGCTGCAAAACAGTAATAATACTTGCCGATTTTGTGCAGGTCTGTCAGCTTCTTGCCATTCTTATAATAGTATTTTTTTCCGCCGAAGGTTTTCCACCCAGTGAAAGTACTGCTGACAGATGCTGCTTGGACATCTGTAAAATCTACAGCAGGTAAAACTGTGACCAGGAGAAGAATGCACAAGAGCCAGATAAAACATGATTTTCTTTTCTTCATACATGACTTCCTTTCATATAGGATATTTTAAGTGATGGTTCTGTATGTTGATTATATCATGTAATTGTCTGGGAGTGTGGAAAAAAGCACATAA
>NZ_JAJDML010000094.1:0-5606 GCF_020594215.1 Blautia sp. DFI.1.216 | reverse complement strand
GAATCGCAGGAAGAATGAATCTCAAGGAAATGTCAACATGTATGTAGTTTTGAAGATACAGTAGAAGCCAGCTATCATCTAGCTGGTTTTTTTGTGCGTAAAAATAAATAGAATAAAAAATATTCAGAGTTTATAGATAATCCCCTTGCTATTACGTTAATCGCAAAATTATTTAAGACATCAATTTAGCGGTTAAAATAACAACAAGGAGATATTGTAATCGAAATTATTTATAAAATAACTCGATAATCTTTAATCCTATATCTACAGCGATATCCATTCCTTCAACGGTGATGTGTTCATAAGGTCCATGATAAGCATGTCCTCCTGTTCCGAGATTCGGGCATGGGAGTCCCATAAAGCTTAACTGGGCACCGTCTGTGCCTCCGCGGATCGGGGTGATAAGCGGCGGGATATTGCATTCTTTGCATGCTGCAGTTGCATGCTCAATCAGTTCCATGCAGGTGTCGATGATTTCTTTCATATTTCGGTACTGTTCTGTGATGGTAAGTGAGACAGTTCCTTTTCCCCATTTTTCATTTAAAATTTTAATGATGTGTTCCATAGTTTTCTTACGGACATCAAAAGTAGTTGCATTGTGGTCACGAATGATATATTCGAGAGCAGCGTGTGAGACATCTCCCTTTATGGAATAGAGATGGAAAAATCCTTCATAGTCTTCCGTATCTCTTGGTGTGTCAGCGGAAGGGAGCATGGAATTGAACTCCATGGCAACAAGTGCTGCGTTGACCATTGTATTTTTAGAAGAACCCGGGTGTACGTTTACACCGGTAAATTCTACTACTGCTCTGGCAGCATTAAAGTTTTCATACTGGATTTCACCTTCTGTATCACCATCAAGTGTATAAGCAAAATCCGCTCCGAATTTTTTTACATTAAAATGGGCTGGTCCCATTCCTATTTCTTCGTCAGGGGTAAATGCAATGCAGAGAGGACCATGCGGAATAGTATTGTCATTGAGGTGTTCAATTATTGTCATAATCTCGGCAATTCCGGCTTTGTCATCTGCACCGAGGATGGTGGTTCCATCGGAAGTAATGAGAGTTCTGCCTTTTAATGTGGAGAGATGAGGGAACATTTTCGGGGAGAGAACTCTGCCGCTGGTTCCAAGTGCAAGGTCTTTGCCGTCATAATTCGGAGTGATAACCGGAGTAACCGGATGATCGCAGAAATCAGATACTGTATCCATGTGAGCAATAAAGCCCAGCTTTTGGCGGGATTCATAGCCCCTGGTTGCCGGAATATGTCCATAGACATAGCAATGTTCATCTACATCGGCGTCTTTCACACCCAGTTCCTTTAATTCCTGAACCAGCAGTCTGGCAAGGTCAAACTGATACTGTGTGGATGGGGAAGTACCGGTTTCTTCACTGCTTGGAGTGAATACTTTTACATAAGATAATAGGCGTTCGTATGCTTTCATGAAAAACCTCCTGAGACCGAATTATTTGAAAAAGTTTCGGCTTTAATATAATAAGTATGTTACTGTTCACTCCATTCTCAGTAACGTAGTCCAAATTTATTCCAGATTGCCTGTGGCAATGGAATTTTGGTTTGTATGCCTCGGGATAGTGGTGTGTGAACAGTAACATAAGTATAACATGCGACTGAGATTACGTAAAAATATTTCTTGCATTTTGTAAATAGTTATGATATGATGCTGCTCAAAGAAAAGGGAGTAGCGGCCATCGTTATGAAGAACTGGACTTGTTTTTCCTATAAATGGTACATAAATGCGTCAGAACGGCAGATTAAGAATGCCCGCATTATGATATAATCGGCAAGACTTTTGTTTTAGACATTAAGAGAAGAGCTCATGTTATGTCTGAAATGAAAGTCTTTTTCTTTTCTTCAGAAATTTTTAGAAGCAAAAAATTTAATTATGTCAAATGGTGAAACGGAGGAGAAAAGTGAACGAAAGAGTAAATCCATTTAAAAAATTACAGAAGCCGGGAAAACATGTGAAACGTATTGTAATAGGAGCAGCAGGGTTGGTGATTATTGCAGGGCTTGCGGGAGATGCTACCTATCAGATCCAGGAGCAGGAACAGGCAGTATTGACAACTTTCGGAGTGCCGAAGGCAGTGGCAGAAACAGGACTGCATTTTAAGATTCCTTTTATACAGAAAGTACAGAAAGTAAATACAACGATCCAGGGATTTCCTATTGGATATAGTATGGGAGATAATTCGGTGGTTGAGAATGAGGGCATTATGATTACCTCGGATTATAACTTTATTGATGTAGATTTCTTTGTTGAGTACAGAATTTTAGAACCGGTAAAATATCTTTATAATTCAGAGGAACCGGAAGATATTCTAAAAAATATTTCTCAAAGCTGTATCCGTACAGTAATCGCAAGTTATGATGTGGATGAAGTGCTTACCACCGGAAAAGGTGAGATCCAGAGTAAGATTAAAGAAATGATCCTGAAGCAGATGGAGGAACAGGATCTGGGGATTCAGCTTGTGAATATCACAATCCAGGATTCAGAACCGCCCACACAGGAGGTTATGAAAGCATTTAAAGCAGTAGAAACTGCCAAGCAGGGAAAAGAAACTGCTTTGAATAATGCCAATAAATACAGAAACGAAAAGCTTCCGGAGGCTGAGGCAGAAGCAGACCAGATCATTCAGGATGCTGAGGCGCAGAAGCAGGTAAGGATTAATGAGGCGGAAGCTGAGGTTGCACGTTTTAATGCCATGTATGAGGAGTATGTTAAGAATCCGGAGATCACAAAGAAGCGTATGTTCTATGAGGCAATGGAAGATGTGCTGCCGGGAATGAAGATTGTGATTGATAATGGAGATGGAGTGCAGAAGGTTCTGCCGCTAGATTCTTTTACAGGGAACAGTTCAGAGAATCCGACAGAGACACTGAACACGGATCCTGCTCAGGACACACAAGATTTAAATGATTCTGAGAACGAATAAAGAAATGACAGAAAATATTTCATATAAAAGTGTTTTGGTAAATGAAATACGAAGGATAGAGATATAATTTGGAAAGGACTAATTTATGAACGGTAAGAAAATTGGAATATTAATTGGTGTGTCTGCAGTGGTTGTAGCTGTCGGAGCGTCGGTAACAGTAACTCAGCAAAATGAATATAAGCTGATCCGTCAGTTTGGTAAGGTTGACAGGGTGATCAGCTCATCGGGAATCAGTTTTAAGATTCCGTTTATAGAGAGTACACAGTCATTGCCAAAGGAAACACTGCTGTATGATCTGGCAGCATCTGATGTAATTACAAAAGATAAGAAAACGATGATCAGCGACAGCTATGTTCTCTGGAAAATCAGCGACCCGCTTAAATTTGCACAGACATTAAACTCTTCTGTGGAAAGTGGTGAAAGCCGAATTAATACTGCTGTGTATAATGCCACTAAAAATGCGATCAGCAGTATGTCACAGGATCAGGTGATCACAAGTCGTGACGGAGAACTGTCTGATATGGTTATGGAGGCAATAGGAACAAACATGGATCAGTATGGAATCGAACTTCTCAAATTTGAAACCAAGCAGCTGGATTTGCCGGATGATAATAAGGAAGCTGTATATGAACGAATGATTTCTGAACGAGATAATATTGCAGCGACTTACAAGGCAGAGGGAAACTCTGAAGCAAAGGTGATTCGAAATAAAACCGACAAAGAAGTAGCAATCCAGATTTCTGATGCTAAAAAACAGGCAGAGATCCTGGAGGCGGAAGGGGAGCAGGAATATATGAAAATTCTTGCGCAGGCTTATGGAGAAGAGGACAGAAGTGAGTTTTATTCATTTGTGAGAAGCCTGGATGCGCTGAAGACATCTATGAAAGGTGAGGACAAAACAGTGATACTGTCTGCAGATTCACCGATTGCTCAGATCTTTGAAGGAAAATAAAAGAAAGTAACAATAATACACTCTAATTTTTCACCAGATAAATGGAAGATAGACATAGAAGATAAGGAATGTTATAATTTTTTTACAAAGAAATCCTGAAGCAGAAAATGTAAGCATAATCTGGAAATAATATACAGAGAAAACGGAGGAATAGAAAATGCTGACATGTATCAGATCAAAACGGCAGAGAGATGCAGCGGAGTATGCTTTACGAACTATTCAGTCATCATGCATAAGGCCTTATATTAAGACAATATATCTGTATGGCAGTTGTGCACGGGGAGAAGAGAAATATAGCAGTGATGTTGATCTGTTTCTGGAACTGTCAGAGTCATTCCGCTCCCGGCCGGAACTTAAAAAATATCTTTATCTTCTAAAATCAGAAGTATCCTCTGAGGAATTGGATGATGCAGAAACGGATCTGAAAATTGTAGTTGGCGATGACTGGAAAAGGAACAAAATGCTGTATTATACAAATGTGCGAAAGGAAGGAATTCAGATATGGCCTTGAACAGTTATTTTGATTTTGCAGAAAATGATTTTCAATATTTTAAAGCCTCTTATGATGCGGGGATAGTTGCAAATATGATGGGTGCCATGGCGCAGGGAATATGCGAAAAATATATGAAGCATCTGATCTCAGAATACTATAAACCGGATGATGCTATACAACAGAAAGATTTTGAAAATATTTTGCGTACACATAGTCTGAACAGATTGATGAAATTTCTAAAAGGAAATATGGGAGCAGAGTTTTCAAAAAATACGCAGACACATATGAGAATGATAGATGGTTTCTATTTTTCAACCAGATATCCTGGTGACGATAGCATAGAGATTGATGGTGATGATGTGGAAACCTGTAATGATGCGATAGAATTGTGCAGAAAAGAAGTTTTAGAGTTAGAACGAAAGTTAAAAAAGGATGAGGTATAAACAGAAATCACGTTACGTAATACAGAAAATCTACTATGAATATCGTTGATACTGTATTTGAAATGAAAGACGGCAAGATCTCATGAGCCTGATCTCAGAGAATAGAAAAGAGGCTGTTACACTAATTGCTTATGTAGTGTGACAGCCTTGTGTATTGTGAACTGAGAATTTGTTACTGAAACGTAAGGAATAAATTTTCAAAAGTAGTGTTGATGTGTCGAAAACTATTGATTGACGGAACAGCATGCGTTTGTTACACTGAATTTATATATCTGAGTTCCAGACCAGCCGGTCATCTATTTCCCTTTATGAAAGCATGTACGAAAGATAAAGATTATCCGATTTATGATATTTGTGCAAATTGGGTATTCAAACATTGTTACCGTATGTTAGAATAGAAGTGAGGTATCTAATGAATAATACGATATTTGATGATGTATTTCGTACAATGATTGAGAAAATGCCATATCTGGCAGTACCTTTGATTAATGAAGTATTCCATACTTCTTATCCGGAGAATGTACCGATTGTGCAGTTGCGCAATGAACATCAGCAGGAAAACGGAGAGATTATCACGGATTCCTGTTTAAAGATTGCTGGTAAATTGTATCATATTGAATGTCAAAGCGTAGACGATACAACTATGGCAATTCGTATGATAGAATATGATTTCTCCATAGCAATTGAATAATTGTGCGTCGCATTCTCGTTACTTTAGCCTGCAAATAAAAAGTCAATACTAAAATTGAAGAAAGTTAAAAAAC
>NZ_JAJDML010000093.1:0-6517 GCF_020594215.1 Blautia sp. DFI.1.216 | reverse complement strand
TCGGATCAGCGAAAAACTCCACAATGGCAAACAGGGCTTTGCCCTAACAACAAAAGTGCTGCCGCACCAAACTTTTCAGTGCGGCAGCCCATACAGCTATTTACCTATGCCTCGTTTATATTAAATGTTTTTCCTTAAAGCTCCCGAAGGTAATCGGCACTAACATAACGGTAAATGCCGCCAAGAGAAATTTTGGCCCACCCATTACTGATAGAATATACATATACTTTTGTGCCATAATTCAATGTGCCTACTATTGTATATTGTGTTCCAGGGCCTGATCTGATATTTACATCCGACCCTGTGCACTTGTAATATCCCGGTACGCTTCTCGTGACAGAGCTTGTTTCAATTCCTGTATTTTCCGCAGCAAGCACCGGCATTGCAAATGAACTTGTCAAAAGAATTGCACTTATGACCAAACACACTACAAATGAGTTTTTTCTCATATACTTCATAATCTTTTCCTCCCATAATTTTTTTACACCATATCATCATCCTTGAGAACCTGGACGTGCTTTACTATAAGGTTCCTGCGTAGTTCCAACCACGACCCCATCTTTATTCAGTATATTACCTGTTTTGGGATCTATATGAGAACCGGCTGGTGGCGTCCATTTTCCCGACTCATTCACTGTACCAAGCGCATCTTCCAATTCCTTTTTCGTTCGGGGCGTTTTCAGTTCTGGCGTTGGTGCCGAGCTGCCGTCTGCATTGTCTGTATTGTCAGTACTCTCAATAGTTTCTTCTTGAACAAATGATTCTCCTGAAGTCCTGTTATTTTTAGACGTATCTCCATTATCTTTATCACTGCAGCCTGTACATAACACCATTATTACAAACAACAAGCTAAAAACAACTTCTTTCTTATGTGTCATTTTAATCTTTTACCTCCATTATGCCCGTTTAACTACTCCGAACCGAACTACTCAATTTAAAGTGATAGAATTCTATCATTGTCCCATTGGAATCCACTCCCTTTCAATGAACAAACTGAATTAACTGTAAATAAAGAACTTTGATCAAATCAATGACAAACTTTATTATCTTTATTTTTGCCATGATTTCAACCCCTTTTGCACCAAACGACATTTACAGTCTGTTTTTGGTCGATTTACACATTTTCTTTACGATACAAGGTACTTGTAAGCCTGCTGTCAGTAATATCCCAACAGAAAAACAGATTGTATAGATGTACTTTCCCAGCAAAAATAAAGCTATATCTAACAGCCCAAACAGTATCACGAAGAACACTGTTGTTTTTTTATATGTCCTTTTCTCGTTAGTATCAAGTCTTCTGTTTTCACTGTCTATTGGACTAAATGTAATCAGGCTCACAGACGCAATAACTGTAGCTATTGCCAACTTCAAATCACATTGCACATGCATTGATAACATTATGCACAGAAACAATAGAAAACCAGATCCAAGAATACAAGTGTGCAAATTTTTTGCATGATAACCACCACTAAATTTTCTCAGAACCACAAACGGAAAAATAAGAGCAACTCCGTGTTTTACGCTTCCCAAGCCAAAGCCAATAACTCCTGCAAGGATAAGTGGTGATACCAATAGAAAAAAACTATATAATGCATACTTGTAAAGTTCCTTATCCGCCTCGTTTATCGCATTACACCGGATCATCCAATTTACTACTGTATCTGTACATTTTTCCATTACTTGTTTCTCCTGTAGTTCATTAATTCTTTCGGTGCCTTAGGCTGATACATGATAAGACAAGAAGCTGTGTTAGCTTCTGTCCGTAACACAACATCTAATGCTGCTTTCATTCCTTTTGCAACCGATTTAGTTACCTCTTTCTTCATAATGACCTCTCTCCTTTCCACTAAAATTTGTCATTGATTTTCACATAAGCAATCATATACCACTTTAATCAAATAAACGACCCCTTTGGAATGAACGGAATGATTCTTTACAATATTGGATAATTTCCCTCTTTTCTACGAAAAATAATATGTGATACAGAATTATTTATATATAAATATCAGTTTGTTTAATATATTGCAGAATAGTTCTTTGTTACATTCTTCTTTTTATTTAGTTCTATTGGTAAAATTCTACTGAAAGAAGGTGGGATAAATAGAATTTCAATATGAAGGTATGGGAAACCGCATCAAAATACGCAGAAAAGAATTACGGATAAAACAGGCAGAACTTGCCGAAAGATTAAATATATCCAATAGCCATATGTCATCAATCGAAAACGGAAGGCAAAAACCAAGTCTGGATATTTTCATTCAGATTTGTAATTTACTCAATGTTACACCTGACTACCTTCTGCTCGGCAGTATGCACGCTTATAATATTCCACAGGATATTATTGATAAACTACGGTTATGTAATCAATCCGACATAGAGCTTGCCGGAGACTTTATCGAACTGCTTGTAAAACGAAATAACAAAGCAACACATAATGAACCAAAATTGTAATTAAATTGTCTTTTCATACGCATTTTTTGCATTTGGAAATTCTATGTGATAAGATGTACACATACATCTATTTAGAAAGTCAGGTGAAAAAATGCGTATTTTAATTTGTGATGATGACACTCTGATCATTGAACAATTGAAGAAGTATATCGAATCCTACTTTGAGTCCAACCATTTAAAATGTCCTGAATTAGTTTCTTTTACCAGTGGTGAAGCTTTGTTAACTGACAAAGGTGAAAAGGATATTGTTTTTCTGGATATCGAAATGCCTGGCATGAATGGAATCTATGTTGGGAATGAATTAAAAAAAGCAAATAGAAATGTGATCGTTTTTGTTGTCACCTCTTATTCTGAATATTTGGATGAAGCAATGCGTTTTCATGTATTCCGTTACCTTTCCAAACCTCTAGATAAGCAGCGTTTTTTCCGAAATCTGAAGGATGCCTTAGCTTATTACAATTCCATTACACTCAAAATTCCTGTGGAAACAAAACAGGCGGTATATTCGTTTCCTGCTTCGCAGATTATTGCCATAGAAGCTCAGGGGCGAAAAGTAATTGTACATACTGCCCGTCAGGACTTTGACTCTATTCATAATATGAATTACTGGTTGGAAAAGCTTCCCCAAAACAGTTTTTTTCAGACACACCGGAGCTTTATTGTTAACTTCGAACATATTGTGGACTTTGATCACTCCACCGTACATTTATCAAATCCTCAGATTACCGCTTACCTGACACGCAGGAAATACAGTTCCTTCAGAAATGCATATCTACTATATCTGGAAAGCATGAGGTGAAAATAAATGGAATATATTATTTTACTTATTTTTAGTTTTTTTACAGAAGCGGTTATCTTATGGCAGTACGCCGCCAGCCTTTTTTCCCCTTCTCATAGCGGTAAAAAGAGACTGACTCTATTAAGTGTTCTTTATGTACTGTTGTTTTTTCTTTCCCTGCTTGGGCAAACATGGCTGAATATTATCAGTTTTTTTGTGATAAACACTGTTTTCCTCTATATAATGTTTAACCTCAAGTTATTATTGGCACTCTTCCATTCCGCTATACTTACAGCGATTATGGGAATATCTGAACTTGCAGTTTTGGGGATGATATCAAGATTCTTTCCCCATTTTCTCTTAGAAGCAAGTGTCGGACTTGTTTTTTATACCGTATTTAGCAAAATTACCTTTTTTGCAGTCGTTTACTTGTTAAGTTGGCTCTTCAAGGGGAACAAAGCAGCTCAAGAACCGTACGGTCACTCCGAAATTCTCTTGATGTTCATCCCGCTTTCCTCTATTCTTATGATGTTTACTCTTCTTTCTATTGGTGAAACAACCGCATATGCCCCACCGGTTGATTTTCTAGTAACAATCTGTGCCGTTTTTCTGTTGCTGGTCAACCTACTTGTATTTGGAATCAACCAATATAACACAAAAAGATCACAGGAATATGCCGATTTGCAGTTACTGCTCCAGAAAGAATCCGATTCTGTTGAATACTATGAAATGATGCTTGCACAAAACGAGAACCAGAGCATTTTGATCCACGATATAAAGAAACATCTTCAATCAATCAGATTACTGAACGAAAAAAATGATTCCGATAAAATAAATGACTATATACAACAACTCATGGAATCTTCCGACTTAAAGGAAACCACAAAACTCTGTGATCATGAAATGCTAAACTCCATTCTGTGCCGCTATCAGCGCCACTGCAATGATAAGCACATTATTTTTCACACTGACATCAGAAGCGGCACGGTACAACATATATATCCGCGCGATTTGACTTCTTTATTCTGTAACTTATTGGAGAATGCAGTGGAATCAGCAGAGAATATTCCAGACTCTTTTATTGAGCTCACCGTACAAAAGAAAGAAAATTCACCCTTTCTTATTATCATACTCATCAACTCCTGCCAAAATACCCCTGTATATAATCCAGAGGGACTTCCTATATCCCATAAATCAGACAATGGCAGACATGGATTCGGAATCAAAAGCATTAAAAAAGTCGTAAAACAGTACCATGGAAATTTGCAAATGTATTATGATAATGATTCCGGTACCTTCCATACAATCCTAACCTTAAAGCAGTAAATATTAAAATCTGGCAATCGCAATTTTATACGATTGCCTTTTTACATATTTCAGCATGCATTGATGTTGTTTTATATCACTATAAATGAGCAAGTTCGTGATTTTGCATAAAAGAAAGAGATCTTTTCCTGTTATGTGTGTCGATGGCCGATCGAGATATTTTTCAGGCAATGTAAAAACCGTCTGGCACTGGATACATACCAGATCCGTTTCTCAAAGGAAATACAGAGATACTGGCTGCTGATGTCACTGGCACATTGTATTTGTGTCACAGGAACTGGCAAATATCGATCTTTTCAAGATGGATATCATCGAATCTGTAGTGCCGTTCATCAGGAAAAGTATCAGTATCTATTCCTATGTGCAAAAGCAAGTGATGATTTTGAAGCATTTATGAAATTAGCAGGATAATTTTGTGCATTTTTTCAAACTTGCTCATTTATAGCAGGATATATTATCCTGTCAATTGAATCTGAAAGGGGCTGTTGTAATGAGAAAAAAATTAAATATTACAGAAGGCATTTTTCCTATGCCTGTATTGATGGTTGCAACCTATAATGAAGACGGAAGCATCAATGTAATGAACGCTGCCTGGGGTACGATGCAGGAACGTGACACAGTTGCATTGAACCTTACCGAGACCCATAAAACCGTACAGAATATCAAAGCACGCGGTGCATTTACCGTCAGCATCGCGGATGCCGCACATGTAACAGAAGCTGACTATTTCGGTGTAGAATCCGGTAATCGCGAGCCTGATAAATTTGCCCGCAGCCGTCTGACCGCCACAAAATCTGAAACTGTAGATGCTCTGATTATCAATAATTTTCCTCCTCGAACAAAAAGACAGTCAGACAAACTCAGCCTGACTGCGCTAAATATTACCTGTCTGATTTTATACGGTATCCTTCCTATTCATGTGGTGACAGCCTGGGCAGATTCCAGCGGTAATGTGCTGCCAGATATCGGATCAGCACCACTACAATTGATGATACTACCATAGCCTGTACATTTCCCACAAATCGATTCATATATACGCATACAACTGCACCAATGATGGAGGCACAGGCATAGATATGTTTTACAAAAATATACGGCGGTACACTCGCCATCATATCTCTAAGCAGACCGCCGCCTACTCCCGTAATGGTTCCAAGAAATACAAGCAGGAACACATTGTCCATATATCCCTGGCGGATTCCTGTATTTACTCCTACTACTGTAAAAATCCCAAGCCCGACAGAGTCCATTGCCAGCATGATTTTATCGTAGGTCTCACGCCTGTGCCCCTGAAGCAATTCTCTCTTGAAATAAAAAATAAAGAAAACAATGCAGGAAGCAAGCACTGACACCAGTGCATATACAGGATTGGTAAATACAGCCGGAGGGATGATCCCCAGAACAATATCCCTGATCATTCCTCCGCCTACTGCTGTTGCAACTCCCAGAACGCTCACGCCGAAAATATCCATATTCCGTTCAACGCCCACCATCGCTCCGGAAGCAGCAAACGCCACTGAACCGGCCATTTCCATAACAAATGTTACAATTGACTGATAATCCATATTTGTTTTTTAACTCCCCATCCTATCTTTCTTTTATAATCCCAGAAAACAATGCAACTAATGCACTCCTGCAAAGCACGAAAGACAGGAAAATGCTGAACTGTCTTAATTGCATTATTTTCTGGAATTGCTATAAAAATATCAGTAAATCTCCGTTCATCACTTAATGTTTTCATAATTGAAGCAGGAGATTCCACTGAATTATCCAAGATAAAAAGTCGATTTTTTGAACGTCACGTGAAAGAGTCTTTACTCTCAATCAGTATCAGAAAATCGACTATTTATTCCATTTCATATAGATAAACTTATATACTTCGCGAACACCTTCAGCATAGTATAGTAAGTGAATTACTCGGCAACTGAGTTACCAGAGCATCTGAATTAAGGCGGGATACCG
>NZ_JAJDML010000092.1:0-6983 GCF_020594215.1 Blautia sp. DFI.1.216 | reverse complement strand
TCGCAGTATGAGCTTGTGCTACATAAGGATAGTAACTGGAAGATTGTAGGATAAATGATATAGCGTGCATTTCCTATCAGATTTGCACGCTTTTACAAAACGACAAGAAAACTGTGCAAAAATATTGACTTGTAATGACCGAATGCTATAATATAAATGACAAGTGTACTTGGTATTATTTGAAAGGAGCGTTATATAATGGATAAAGAAAAAATACTATCACAAAACAAAAAAGAGAATCTATATCTTGATGAATACGAAAAACATATTAAACTTCAAGGGAAATCTTTTGGCTTAATGTTTGTTTTATTTATCTGCATTTTAATTCTTTTCATTAAAGCAGTTTGTAAAGAACCTTACTATGACATAATGACAATTATTGGGTCTGTGGCATTTGGCTCTATGGGTTATGAAGCACATATTTCAAAAAATAAATCCAAATTTGTTATTGCTTTATTCTTTCTTCTATTTATGGGGTATTACTTTTATAAATTTTTAATGATAGGTTTATAGAATGGACGAACATTTAATTTTGCGAAACAGATTAAAAACTGTACGAAAAGAAAAAAAATTATCACAAACAGAATTAGCTGAACTAGTCGGGGTTTCTCGGAATACAATTAGTTCTATTGAAACTGGACAATTCAATCCAACAGCAAAATTGGCATTAGTGCTTTGTATAGCTTTAGATAAAAAATTTGAAGAATTATTTTATTTTGATTAAAGGAGAGAACGATTATGGAATTAGAGGAATTGATTGTTGAAATAGTTATAGGATTGTTTTTACTTTTTATATCTTATCAAATAGGAATAAAAGAGAATATTACTTTATTACATGGTTATCATTATACACAACTTGACCCTAAAGATAAAAAGGTGTTTACAAAAAAAATAGGAATAGGCACTTTACTGGTTAGTATTGGTATTCTTGTTATGCCGATTATCAATTTAATCTCTCATTCTGAATTAGGCTATTACATAGGTCTTATTTTGATTGTTGTAGGAGTGTTTTATATCATATTCATCATTGTAAAATACAATGGAAAACTTATTAGCTTTAAAAAGTAGAATTGAGGTATGAATATGATAGGACTGAACAAAAGAGATATAAAAAAGGCATTGAAAGCTGGTGCAAAAGCTGGCGGTGTATCATTGGCTGATGTTCGGGCGGATATTGAAGCTACGATTGATGAAGCTATGAATAGCACCGACCCAGAGGTGCAGGCAAATTTCAAAAAGTATTTTGGGAATAAACGCCCTACACCAGAAGAATATATTTATATCATTACGAAAAAGACAAAGGCAAAATTATAATAAAAGGGTCGTGGAAATGCTTCACAAAATTGTGATCTGCATTATCACGGCTCTTTTACTCTCTGTTTACTTTCAAAACTGTAAGTGTAATTGAATACTGCCCTTGCTATAATTTAATTGTATTCCAAAACAAATAAATGTGGCAGGAAGAAAGGAGCGATTTTTAATGGAACACATTTTAAATTTAGAGCAAGTAAAAAAATACTACGGGGGTAACTCTGGAAATATCACAAAGGCAGTAGACGGTATTTCTATGTATGTAGATAAGGGCGAATTTGTCGCAATCATGGGAGCTAGTGGTTCTGGAAAGACTACCCTATTAAACTGTATCTCTACGATTGATACTGTAACCAGCGGACACATTACAGTCAATAATCAAGATATTACCAAAATCAAGGATAAAGATTTTGCTGATTTCAGACGTGAAAATTTAGGGTTCATTTTTCAAGATTTCAACCTTTTAGATACTTTAACGATTGGAGAAAACATTTCTTTATCATTGGTTATCAACAAACAGAACCCTACTGATATTGAGAAAAGAGTTCATGCTATCGCCGATAAATTGGGTATTCGTGATATTTTATCGAAATTTCCTTATGAAGTTTCTGGCGGACAAAAACAGCGTTGTGCTTGTGCTAGAGCCTTAATCAATGAACCGAAACTGATTTTAGCTGATGAACCGACGGGAGCTTTGGACTCAAAAGCTTCCAGATTATTACTGGAAACAATGTCTGAAATCAACAAGAAAATGCAGGCTACTATTTTAATGGTAACACATGACCCGTTTAGTGCGTCTTTCTGTGAACGTATTTTGTTCTTGAAAGACGGTAAAATATTCAATGAAATTTTCAGAGGGGAAAAAAGCAGAAAAGATTTCTTCAATGAAATACTGGATATATTAACCTTGCTCGGAGGTGAAGTGGGAAATGTTAGGTAAGTTAGCGTATAGAAATACAAAAAGAAATATTAAAGATTATTTGATTTATCTGATAACCGTTACTGCATCCTTTTCTCTTATATTTGCTTTTAATTTGGTGGCAAATTCTGATGAAATTGTAAAGTTATGTTCCAGTATGGATGCATTTAAGAATTCATTGTTCGCTGTAAATATTCTTATTATTTTTGTGATATGCTTTTTGATCAACTATACAACGAAATTTATGTTTGAAAAAAGAAGTAAAGAATTAGGAACATATATGCTTCTTGGCATTAAGAAAAAAGAAATTGCCCACTTAGTTGTAATTGAAAACATACTGTTGGGAATTTTAGCAATTGTATTAGCTATTCCTATTGGCTTTTTATTCAGCCAGTTTGTGTCGTTAGTAATTGTAAACTTACTGGGTATTCCAAAAACTCTCTTTATTTCTTTGAATTTTGTTTCTATTGGACTATTGATAATTTATTTTTTAACTATTTATGTTTTGGTTTTACTTAATCTATTAAGAAGAATAAGTAAAATGACGATACGTGATTTTCTTTACTTTGATAAACAAAATGAAAAGAAAATGTTCCGTGACAGTAAAAAAAGAAATGTCATTTTTGTTTTAAGTATTATTCTTGGTGTGATTTCTCTTTTTCTCTGGAATTCACGTTGTACTATGGATAATTTTAATAAGCAAGAAACACTCACCTGTTTGATGGTAAGCGTAATCATGTTGATTATCAGCATTTATGGTATATCTACAACTTGTGCAGATATGTTCTTGACTGTTTTGTTAAAGAATAAAAAAATGAAATATCAAAATGACAATCTGTTTGTAGCAAGAACATTTGCTTCTAAAGCAAGAACAATGAGCTTCACATTTGGTACATTGTCTATGTTGATTTTAACTTCACTGCTGGCTCTGAATTATTCTAGTATCAACAAAGCTTCGTATGATATCAGCGTGAATTTAAATGCACCATATGATATACAACTCTTTGATGATAAGCAGGTATTTGATGAATATATTCGAGTAATTGAAGAAGAATATACGATTGATAATACCATTGAGTACGACATTTATAAAGAGCCGAATCATCAGGTACAAAAATTCTTCCAATCAGAATATTATGATTTTGACCCAGTCTTGAAGTTAAGTGATTATAATAGGTTACTAGAATTAAGAAAGATGCCGTTGCTTTCTTTAAATGATAACGAATACTATATAGTTACAAATAGCAAGTTTGCATATGAGGTTGAAGATAACAAAGACATTGAAACCATAACAGTAGCAAATAAAAATTTGAAATTAAAAGGATATGACACTAAGTCTTATTGGAACTCTATAACTAATACTGGCAGATTTGTTGTTGTACTTCCAGATAAATATGTTCAAGGACTTGAAGTATCAGAAAATCATTTGATTATAGATACAAAAGAAGATACAGACGCAGAATTAGAAAATAAGATAAAAGAAGATATGCAACATCAATTAGTAAAGGTTGATGAAAATGGAGAAATAAATGATGAGTCGTATAGAGTAAACGTAAGAGGTGCAGAAATAGAACAACAAAAAGCAATGGTTGCAATAGTAGTCAGTCTGTTTATGTACATTGCATTTATTTTGATTTCCGCAGTAGGAACAATTTTGGCAGTTCAATCATTGAGCGACTCTACTAAATACAAATATCGCTACCTGACCTTGCGAAGATTAGGAATAAATGATAAGTCGCTATTTAAGACAATCAGAAAACAATTATTGATATTATTTTGTGTCCCTGCAATATCAGCAATATTGTGTTCTTTTGTGATGATGTCGTCATTGAATAATGTGTATCAACAAATTTTGGGAGATAAACACCTTTATCTAATGTACTTTGGCTTGAATTTAATTATCTTCTTCCTAATTTATAGTATTTACTGGATAGCGACGTATATCGGTTTCAAACGAAATATCAATGAGGAGAGTTAGATTTTTCTAGCTCTCCTGCTGTGGAATTATTATAATGGTAAATCAAGGGGGTGTTGAAATGAGAATAGCGATTATCGAAGATGATGAAATCACTCGTTTGGAGCTTTCTAAACTATTGAACACACAAGGATATGAAACAGTTTTATTGACTGACTTTGGAAATCTGACAGAGGAATTAAAGCAATATTCCATAGAACTGGTTCTGCTTGATATTAACCTGCCGTATGAGAATGGCTACGAAGTATGCAGGAAAATAAAACAAGTCATGCCAGTACCGATTATCTTTGTAACAAGCAGAGATACAAATGCTGACGAATTGAAAAGTATTCAAGTGGGCGGAATTGACTTCATCACAAAGCCGTATGACACGCTTATTCTTCTTGAGAAGATCAAGCGTGCATTGCAGTTGTCAAACCCGAGTAATTTCCGTGAGCTTGTCAAAAAAGATTGTACCCTTGATTTACATTTATCCATTTTGAAGTATCAAGAGCAAAGCATTGAACTGACAAGAAATGAATTTCGTATTTTGTACTACTTCTTTATGAACGAAGATAAAGTTATTAGCAAAGAAGAACTATTGGAAAAGCTGTGGAATGACAAATATTATATAGACGAAAATGTATTATTGGTTAATATGACCCGTCTAAAAAAGAAAATGAAAGAAATCGGTATTGTTCATTTATTGGAAAATATACGAGGAAAGGGTTGGAAACTGTGAGTTTTTTTACATTCTTAGAAGAAAAAATAACAGAGATATTGTTTCAGCTTTTCTTTCTTGCCGTAGTAGCATTTCTCTTGATTTTCTACGGTGTAGATACGCTGTTTGTTGTATCGCTGGTAATTCTGTTCATCAGCATACAAGGGCTTTTTCAATGGTGTTTGTATCGGAAGAAACGTAACGCTTCACAACATATTATTGATTTAGTAGACGGACTGGAAGAAACCTATTATATTGCAGACGTTTTACCAAAGCCAAAAGAATTTCAAAATAAAGCCTATTGCTACGCACTAAAAAAAGCCTGCAAATCTATGAATGATGAAATCGGCAAAATCACAGAGGAAAAGCAGGACTATCAAGAATATGTGGAAAGTTTCGTCCATGAAATTAAAATACCGATAGGAGCATTGTCTTTGACGTTTGACAATACAAAAAATTACACATTAAAAAAAGAAACAGACAAAATATTTCAGTTAGTGGAACAAATGCTCTACTATGCAAGAAGCGAAAATACGGAAAAGGACTATTTTGTAAAACAGTTGCAGTTAGACGAAGTGATACATAATGTCATTCTGAAATTCCGTCATTCGCTTATGGAAAGAAAAGCAATTATCAATATCCATGACATAGAAAATGTCATTTATACTGATGAAAAATGGCTGACATTCATTCTATCTCAAATCGTGCAAAATGCGATTAAGTATTTTGATAAGCAAGAAAATAAACTGACGATATACAGTCAAGACAATGGTACAAATATATTGCTTGTGATTGAAGATAATGGTTGTGGAATAAAAGCGTCTGATTTATCCCGTGTATTTGAAAAAGGTTTTACGGGTTCAAATAGAAACAAAGCAAATGCAACGGGTATGGGACTGTATCTATCGAAAAAATTATGCGATAGGTTGGGCTTGAAATTGGATATTGCTTCTACGGAAAAAGAATATACAAGACTGACCATTACATTTCCAAAAGGAACAGTTCATAATTTTTCAGAGTAATTTGAAAACCATGCCAACATTGATACGGTGCTTTAAGGGGGCTTGCATTATGGAAAGCTTTAAGTACAATTATTTGCAATCAAATTCCACCTAATAGCACACTATTAAAAATTGAATATGTTTTAGCTTTAAAGGCTCGTACAGACTATATGTTTTGTGCGGGCTTTTTTCATACCCGAAAAAAATTTAAAAATTTTTCAAAAGAGGTCATTAAATCACACCTTTCATTCCCTATATGGTGCGGAAAGAGGGATAAACACTTTTCAAATCATAGTGGAAAGGGGGTGAGATTGATGAAACCGTCTGACTTCCAGAAAACAGTTCAATGTCGCTTTGAAAGTTGTTTGAAGAAAGTTGTCCGTCATGTTGTAAAGGACTACCAACAAGGATTAAAACGACGAAAAGATAAAGAAATTCCATTCTGTGAACTTCCAGAAATTTTCGTTGAAAATTTTGCTGTGTGGGACGACTACGAAACAGATTATACAATCTTTTCAGTATGTGGCATTGATATTCGTGTCCTTGATGATGAGCTGGCAGAAGCCTTGAAAAAACTTCCAGAAAGAAAGAGAAATACTCTGTTAATGTATTACTTCTTGGAAATGACAGAAAGTGAAATTGCCAACTTACAAAAGATTACGCAAAGCGGTGTATTTAGAAACCGACATCATGCTTTGGAAACTATGAAAAAAATACTAAAGGAGAAGCAGTAAAATGAAGCAAACATTTAAGAAGCCGTCCTACTATTTGCTTTCGCAAGCAATGGACGGGGACGAAAAAGCGATTGAAAAAATACTGGCATTTTATGACCCGTACATATCAAAGTGCTGTTTGCGTCCACTCTATGATGAATACGGCAATGTCTATATTGTTGTAGATATGGAGTTAAAGGGACTTATCCGAGAAGCACTTATCAAAATGATTTTAGGGTTTGATATTGCCTTAGAAATCGAAGAAGAATAAGCAGTTTTTAGCAGAGCATGGTTTAATGTCCCCCTCTTTCCTGCTCTGCCCTGCTTTTACATGAAAGCAACACGCTTTCGCCACAGCTCTTTG
>NZ_JAJDML010000091.1:0-7165 GCF_020594215.1 Blautia sp. DFI.1.216 | reverse complement strand
TTGCCGCAGGCAATCTGGAATGAATTTTGGCTACGTTACTGTGAACGGAGTGAACGGTAACGTAGAATTGCGGGAGCTGCGAAGCAGCGGAGCAATTCGTAGATATCGGAGAAAATAATCAGAAGTAAACAATCAAAGTAAATATATAATGGAGGCAGAAGCATATGCTTACAGAACAGAGATTTGACATTATTCTGAAGCTTCTGGAAGAAAGAAAAAGTATTACAGTAACAGAACTGAGAGAACTTCTGGACGCATCAGAGTCCACAGTGCGCAGAGACATCACTGCACTGGACAAAGCGGGAAAACTTACCAAGGTTTTCGGCGGCGCAGTAGCATTAAATCATAAAGTAACTGCCTATGAACCGACAGTGGCACAGAAATCAGAATTAAATAAAGAAGAAAAGAAGAAGATTGCAAAATATGCAGCCGGCCTGATAACGCCAGATGATTTCGTTTATCTGGATGCAGGAACTACCACTGGCCTGATGTTGGAATATCTGGCGGGTGCAAGGGCTGTTTTTGTCACAAATGCAGTATCCCATGCCCAGACTCTGGCAAAGATGGGAATCCGGGTTTACCTGATCGGAGGAGAACTTAAGAGTTCAACAGAGGCAGTCGTAGGCAGTCAGGCGATGCAGATGATCCAGATGTATCATTTTACAAAGGGCTTCTTCGGAACCAACGGGATCACCAGAAGAGAAGGCTTTACCACACCGGATACCAGTGAAGCAATTGTAAAGAGTACTGCAATGAAGCAGTGCAAAGATGTATATATCCTGACAGATAAGTCAAAGTTTGGAGAAGTAAGTTCTGTGACATTCGGCGGGTTTACAGATGCTAAAATTCTTACAGAAGAGATTCCGAAGGAGTATCAGGATAGCAAAAATATTCTGAAAGTGGAATAAATAATTGATCAGAATGCCGCCGGCAGGTAGAGTAGGCAGGAATGATATTTAGATTGGAGAGATGTGGGATGAAGTTTGCGCATATTGGAGATCTGCATATTGGAAAAAGGGTGCATGATTTTTCCATGCTGGAGGATCAGAGATATATTCTGGATCAGATGATCAAAATTTTTGAGGAACAGAAAGTTGATGGAGTTCTGATAGCAGGGGATGTTTATGACAAGACAGTGCCGTCGGCAGAGGCAGTGCAGCTGTTTGATGAATTTATTACAGGACTGGCTAAAGCTGAGATTCCTGTGTACATGATCAGTGGAAATCATGATTCAGCAGAAAGGCTTTCCTTTGGAGCAAAGCTGTTTGAAAGCAGTGATATTTATATTTCGCAGGTTTATGATGGAGAGATGAAAAGGATTGTGTTAAAAGATCAGTATGGACCAATATCTGTATATCTTCTGCCTTTTTTGAAACCTGCGGCAGTACGCCATGCTTTGCAGAGGGATGACATTAATACTTATGAAGAGGGTGTTATGGCTGCTCTGCAGGAGTGTGAGATCGATGCGACACAGAGAAATGTGCTGGTGGCACATCAGTTTGTGACCGGAGCAGACAGAAGTGACTCAGAAGAAACATGGGTTGGCGGTCTTGACAATGTCAGTGCGGAAGTATTTAAGGATTTTGACTATGTGGCACTGGGACACATCCACAGACCTCAGAAAATGGGGAGAGAGACCTTGCGTTACAGTGGGACGCCGCTTAAGTATTCTTTTTCGGAAGCAGATCATAAAAAGTCGGTAACGATTGTGGAGCTTCTGGAGAAGGGAAATGTGAGGGTCAGTACAGTACCCTTGATTCCCAGACGGGATATGCGTAAGCTGAGGGGAACCTATATGGATGTGACGGCGAAGGATCATTATACTGCTGAAAATAAGATGGATTATCTTCAGATTACCCTGACAGATGAGGAAGATGTGCCGGGGGCACTTCAGAAGCTGCGTACTGTTTATCCCAACCTGATGCGTCTGGAATATGATAATAAACGAACACGTGAGAATCGGGAGGTTCAGGCAGTGGAGGCTCAGGAACAGAAGTCAGAGCTGGAGCTGTTTGAGGAGTTTTATGAACTGTTAAATAATGAACCTATGAAAGAAGAGCAGACAGAGTTTGTGGAGAAACTGATCCAGGATCTGAAGGAGGTGCGCGTATGAAACCATTGAAGCTGACATTATCTGCATTTGGTCCATATGCGGATGAGACTGTGATCGATTTTACACAGCTTGGAGGACAGGGACTTTTTTTGGTGACCGGAGATACGGGAGCAGGAAAAACGACGATCTTTGATGGGATTACATTTGCGTTGTACGGGGAGACAAGCGGAGGAGTCCGGGAGGCATCCATGCTCAGAAGCAAGTATGCAAAACCGGAAACACCTACGTATGCGGAATATATTTTTGAATATAAAGATGCAGTGTATACAGTGAAGCGAAGCCCGGATTATGAGCGCCCAAAGACCAGAGGTACCGGAATGACCACCCAGAAAGGGGAAGCATTGCTTACTTTTTCTGATGGAAGAGCTCCTGTGACAAAGCTGAAGGAAGTGAATCAGACAGTTACTGATCTGATCGGGTTAGATATGAAGCAGTTTACGCAGATTGCTATGATCGCACAGGGAGATTTCAGGAAATTGCTGCTGGCTGATACAGAGGAACGCAGCAACATTTTCAGAAAGCTTTTCCATACGGATATTTATAAGGTGATTCAGGAAAAATTAAAATTCGAGGCCGGTGGTCTGGACAAGGCGTATAAAGAGCTGTTGAGAAGTATTCGCCAGTATACGGAACAGGTCAGATATTCTACAGAAGACCAGTTGGGACAACAGTGGATATTGATGGAGAAGAATGGCTTTGAGGGAAATCTGGAAGAAGGTCTGGAAATCCTGGAGCAGTTTCTGAAGGTAGATAAAGAGACGCTGAAAAATTTGAATAAGCAGATCAAAGAGAACGATAAAGAACTGGAAAAAGTAAATCAGCTGTTGGGAAAGGCTCATAAAGAAGCAGATGCAAAGGCAAGGAAGGAACAGCTTCTGCAAGAGAAAGAGGTATTGCTTCCGCAGTTGGAACAGGCACAAAAAGCTGCAGAAAATGGGGCAAAGGAACCTGAGGAGATCCAACGCCTGATGCTTTCCATACAGAAAGAAAAAGAGAATCTGGAGCGTTATACAAATCTGGAAAATCTGCTCAGAGAAACAGAGAAGGCTTCCCTGCAGATAGAGAAACTGGGAACGGACGGTACAGAGCTGCAGAATCGTCAGAAAGAAATGAAAGCTGTGCTTGAAGAAAAACAAAAAGAATATCAGACAACAGACGGTGCAGAAAAAGAAAAAGCAGAAACAGATTTCCGGAAAGAGAAAATAGATACTCTTTATGCAGGAATTTATAAGAACTGTGGAAATCTGGAGTTTCTTCAGACAAAAATCAGTGAACTGAAAACACAGTCCGGGCAGGAAGAACAACTTGCGAAACAGATAAAAAAGGATTTGACTGATCTGGAAGAGAAAATTGTTTCCGGTGGGAATCTGGAAATTAAAGAGAACAGTCTGGTCATACGTTTGCAGCAGATAGAGAAAATAGAAGATCAGCAGAAACGGTATCAGGATCTGGAAAAGGAAGCAGAGAGAAAAAAGAAGGGTTATCTGACCGCTTCTCAGAAACGGACAGAAATAAAAGAAATTTTAAACAAAATGGAGCAGGCCTATCTGGATGCGCAGGCGGGTGTTCTGGCAGCAGATCTTCAGGATGGGATGCCATGTCCGGTATGTGGTTCTGTTCATCATCCGAAGCTTACACAGATTCCGAATGAAGTTCCTACAGAAGAACAGCTGAAAAAACAGAAAAAGTTAACAGAAGCTGCGGAAAAAGCGGCATCTGACGCAAGTGTGCAGGCAGGAGAGGCAGCAGGACTGATGCAGCGCTGCAGGGAAGAACTGACAGAAGGGGTTAAAGGTTATATAGCGCAGTTTCTGCCAGAAGAGGAGACACAAGAGATACTTCGAAAGGAACTTCCTGATCATGAATTATGTTTATTTGTAAAAAATCAGGAAAGCAGTGTACAGACAGGATTGGAAGAAATCAAAAAACAGAAAAAAGTTCATCAGGATTTACTGAAGAAAAAGGAAGAGTTCAGCACACAGTCAGAACGACATGCAAAAGAATTTCAGAAATTACAGATCAGTCTTGAAAAGAGGAAGAGCCAGCTGGAAAGTATTCAGGAACAGCTGCAGAATCAATTGGACGAACCTGTACTGACATGGATCCATGAAGAAGATATAAGACAGAGAATGAAAACTGATCCGGAACTGTCACAGGATCACAGCGGTGAAATAGTGTATCAAAAGGAAATCTGTAATGTATCACAGGCTTTGCTGCAGGGAAAGAGAGCAGCAGAATGGCTGAAACAGCAGCAAAATATTCTGGGACAGAAACAAAAGGATCTGACAGCACTTCTGGAACAGAGAAAACTTCTGGAGATGCAGATTGGTAAGACTCAGGCAGAACTCACAACGATCACAGACCAGATCAATCAGAATCAGCAGCAGACAGCAGCAGAGAAATCCAGATATGAGCAGCTGCAGAAGCAGAGAGAGAATATGGAAAAAGAGCTGGGTGAGAGGACAAAGGAAGAAATCCTGTCTCAGATTCAGCTTAAGACTGAGGAACAAAAGAAGCTTGAAATACATTACAAAACAGTAACAGAAGCGAGAGAAGTATTAGAAAAGAGAATGACAGAACTGGATTCGGTAATTGCATCTCTGACAGAACAGTTAAAAGAATCCATAAGTATTTCAGCTGAGGAACTGAATGCTCAGAAAGAAAACTTTGCACAGCAAAAGAAATCACTTTCAGAAAATCGTGATGAAATCCATGCCCGCCTGGAAATCAACAGTGACATGTATGAAAAAATCCGCAGACAGCAGACAGAACTTCTGAAAACGGAAACCCGCTGGAAGTGGATGAAATCTCTCTCAGACACTGCCAATGGTACGATCACGGGTAAGGCAAGGATCATGCTGGAAACTTACATCCAGATGCAGTATTTTGACCGCATTCTTGCGCGTGCCAATATCCGTCTGATGACCATGAGCAGCGGTCAGTATGAGTTAGTTCGCAGGAAAGAAAACAAGAGCAGGGTAGGGAAAACCGGTCTGGAACTGGATGTAGTAGATCATTACAATGGAACTGTCCGAAGTGTTAAGACCTTATCAGGCGGAGAAACATTTCAGGCATCCCTGTCTCTGGCATTGGGACTTTCTGATGAAATTCAGTCAAGCTCCGGCGGAATCCAGCTTGATACCATGTTTGTGGATGAAGGTTTCGGATCTCTGGATGAAGATGCCCTTGATCAGGCAATCCGCGCATTGAAGGATCTCAGTCAGGGAAGCAGACTGGTGGGAATTGTTTCCCATGTAGCAGAGCTGAAAGAACGTATTGATAAGAAGATCATAGTAACAAAGAAACGGACAGAAGATGGAGTTGGAAGTACGATCTGTATAGAAGGATGAGATTTTATGGTCAAGCGGATAAAATCATCCGCTTTGCTATGCGGCGCTACATCGAATAACTGTTTCACAGTGTATCAGAAGGAGTTGTCACTCCTCCTGATACAAGCAAGTCCCTACCCATTGCTTATTGTTTTTTGCAACCGACCCCGGGGACTTACTTGATGCGGTTAAAAAAGGCAGTTACTAAAAAAAAGTTATACAAAATTAACTTGACAGAATACCAGAGATAGTATATATTAAGTTATGAAGTTAGACATAAATAACTCGAATTGCTGAACGATCTGTTGAAGGTCTTTTTATAGCAGTAATTCAAGCTTTGCAGCAAACAAAAGCAATAAAATGTTTCGTAAAGCGTTATTTTTTGATAGATAGTTAGCATGGCCTAATTAATATTTTGCCATTGAGAAAGGGATCATAACATGTTGGAGAAATCTGTGATCGAACATTGTTCACCTACATTAGCATCTATTAAAACCGGAAATCTTTTTACATATAAATATGAATCTGAGGAAGAATTATGGAAAAGCGTAGAAGGCTTTAATGAATGTGTAAGAGAAAAAGGCGTTTCCCTCACAGTACTTCGCAGGAGTGAGAAAAAGGCGCTGATTTATGTCTGCCGGTTCTCAAGCCTTGAAAGAGATCTGAAGAAACCTGGTGTTGCGAATTTCATAAAGAAGTATGGGTATGAGAGTACAGATCCTGCATATGCACTTGAGAGACTGAGAAGCCGCCTGGCCCAGAGAGAAGATTTTCCTCATGAAATCGGATTATTTCTGGGATATCCGCTGGGAGATGTGATCGGATTTATCAAGAATGCAGGGCAGAACTGTAAATGTGTAGGTTGTTGGAAGGTTTACTGCAATGAATGTGAGGCAATAAAGGCTTTTGCCAGATTTAAGAAATGTACCAGCGTGTATGTACGTCTCTGGAATCAGGGAAGAAGTGTACGTCAGCTGACGGTGGCAGCGTAAGAAAGAAGCTATATACAGTAATATAGCAGGGATGGAGAGTTCGTTTAAGAATCAGTATAATAGAAAAGCCGTATGACTTTTTATTATAATATAAATCATGGCTTTGCGGCAAAGAAAAAGGCAGAGCAAATTTAAGGAGGATTTTAATCATGAGTAAAGTAGCAGTTGTATATTGGAGCAGCACAGGAAACACAGAAGCAATGGCAAACGCAGTTGCAGACGGAATCAGGGAAAAAGGCGGCGAAGCTGTTCTTCATACCTGTGAGGATTTTGACGGTTCTAAAGTTGCTGAATATGATGCAATCGCCTTCGGATGCCCTGCAATGGGAGATGAAGTTCTCGAAGATACAGAATTCGAGCCAATGTTTGACGGATGCAAAGATGCCCTGAAAGGCAAGAACATCGCTCTGTTTGGTTCTTATGGATGGGGAGACGGCGAATGGATGCGTAACTGGGAAGAGTCCTGTAAAGAAGCAGGTGCAAATCTTGTATGCGACAGCGTGATCTGCCAGGAAGAGCCAGATGATGAAGCTACAGATGCTTGCAAAGCTTTAGGTGCTGCATTAGTATAATAGAATAAGTAAGAATTGTTTTAGGGACTGCCAGTGTACAAATGGGCAGTCCTTTTTATTTGGAAATATTTTAGGAAAATAAGCGGGAATCCTCGGTAATTCAGTTACCGAGCCTGCAAATAAAAAGTCAATAGCAAATTGATGATTTCAGGCAAAAAT
>NZ_JAJDML010000090.1:0-7278 GCF_020594215.1 Blautia sp. DFI.1.216 | reverse complement strand
TTAACAACAAAAAAATGCCGTATTTATGCGGCTTTTGGCGTTTCGCAAACGCCTAAAAACATGTATAGTAAGACAGGAGACAACTGATGACAAAACATATACATGGCGGTGATGTTTATAAATATGATCACTGTCTGGATTTCTCTGCAAACTGTAATCCGCTGGGAACACCGCAGAGTGTAAAGCAGGCGATCATAGACAGTGTAGAGGATCTGAGTGATTATCCCCGTGTAGGATGCGGACCTCTGAAAGAGGCAATCGCAGATTATGAATATACAAAAAAAGAATATCTGATCTGCGGGAATGGAGCCGCAGACCTTATTTTTTCCCTCAGCAGGGCATTGAATCCAAAGAAGGCCCTTCTTCCTGCTCCTACCTTTGCGGAGTATGAACAGGCACTGGTCAGTGTTGGCTGTGAGATCAGCAGATATTATCTGAAAGAGGAAAATGATTTCTGTATACAGAAAGATTATCCGGATGTTCTGAAAAGAGAAAAGCCGGATATTATTTTCCTGTGTAATCCCAATAATCCTACAGGGATTACCATACCTCAGGACCTTCTGGAAGAAATCCTGGAAATCTGTGCCATGCAGGGAATATTTATGGTAGTAGATGAGTGCTTCCTGGATTTTGTAAAAGATCCGGAGAAACATACGCTGAAGGGAAAACTGGAAAAATATCCGGGACTTTTTATTCTTAAGGCATTTACCAAAAGATATGCGATCCCCGGTGTGCGTCTGGGCTATGGATTCTGTTCGGACAGGAAAGTACTTGACCGGATGGAGGCAGTCACCCAGCCCTGGAATGTGTCTACCATGGCACAGCAGGCAGGAATGGCAGCATTGAAGGAATCAGAATATGTGGAAGCAGGACGGCAGATCATTTTCAGGGAATCTGCATGGATGAAGGAAAAGATGAGACAGGTTGGGCTGACGGTATATCCTTCTGAAGCAAATTATATATTCTTTTACGGACCTGAGGATCTCTTTGAAAGATGTGTTGCAAAGGGGATCCTGATCCGGGATTGCAGTAACTATCTGGGGCTGAAAAAAGGATATTACCGTGTGGCAGTGAAGCTGCATGAACAGAATGAAAAGCTGATAGAGGTACTGGAAGAAGTGCTTTCATAAGTATTTATACAGGAGAAAAGGGGAAACAAAAAATGGCAAAAGCGATTATGGTGCAGGGGACAATGTCCAATGCAGGAAAAAGCCTTCTGGCAGCAGGGCTTTGCAGGATTTTTAAACAGGATGGATACAGGGTGGCACCCTTTAAATCCCAGAATATGGCACTGAACTCTTTTATTACAGAAGAGGGGCTGGAGATGGGCAGAGCTCAGGTGATGCAGGCGGAGGCAGCCGGAATTAAGCCTTCTGTGCTGATGAACCCCATTCTTCTGAAGCCTACCAATGATGTAGGCTCCCAGGTGATCGTAAACGGAGAAGTCCTGGGAACCATGAGTGCCAGAGACTATTTTAAATATAAGAAAAAGCTGGTGCCGGATATTATGAAAGCTTATGATAAACTGGCATCAGAAAATGATATCATTGTGATCGAGGGAGCAGGAAGCCCGGCAGAGATCAATTTGAAAACAGAAGATATCGTAAATATGGGAATGGCAAAGATGGCAAAGGCACCGGTACTTCTGGTGGGAGATATTGACAGAGGCGGTGTTTTCGCACAGCTGATCGGTACAGTGGAGCTTCTGGAAGAGGATGAAAGAGAGATGGTAAAGGGTCTGATCATCAACAAATTCCGCGGCGACAAGACCATCCTTGATCCGGGAGTGCAGATGCTGGAGGAGAGAAGCCATATCCCTGTAGTGGGAGTGGCTCCGTATCTGGATATTCAGGTGGAGGATGAGGACAGCCTCACAGAAAGATTTGACAGAAAACAGGAAGTGGATCTTATTGATATTGCGGTGATCCGGGTGCCAAGGATCTCCAATTTCACAGATTTTAATCCACTGGAAAGTATTCCAGGCGTTTCCCTGAGATATGTACAGCATGTCAGCGAACTGAAAAATCCGGATATGATTATCCTGCCAGGAACTAAAAATACAATGGAAGATTTACTGTGGATGCGGGCTAATGGTCTGGAAGCTGCAGTTTTGAAGGAAGCTGCAAAGGGTAAGATCATTTTTGGAATCTGTGGCGGTTATCAGATGCTGGGTGAGACCTTAAGTGACCCTCATCATGTGGAAGCCGGAGGAACTATCAAAGGAATGGGACTGCTTCCTATGGATACTGTTTTTGCGGAAAAGAAAACCAGAACCAGAGTTTCCGGCAGATTTCTGGAACTCGAGGGAGAGCTTCAGGCACTTTCCGGCGCAGAACTGGAGGGTTACGAGATCCATATGGGAGAAACTGTGTTAAAAGGCGAGGCCGGACACAGTGTATCCATTGAAGATCAGGTGTCAGGAGAGTGTAAGGAAGACGGTGCATACTGTAAAAATGTCTGTGGAACCTATGTCCATGGAGTTTTTGACAGGGAAGATGTGGCAGAGGCTGTTGTACGTGTTCTGGGTGAGAAAAAGGGAATTGATGTATCTCAGATGACAGGAATCGATTTTGCGGCATTTAAAGAAACCCAGTATGATATCCTGGCAGCAGAACTGAGGAAGCATCTGGATATGAAGAAAATCTATGAAATTCTGGAGCAGGGAATCTGATCCGGAACTGTATGGTGAGCCATACTAGATAAGCCAATGAGTGATAGATGTAACTATTGTATACGGGAATTTATGGAATTTGGGAGATAAGGAATGAAAGTAGAACTGGAAAATGTAAAACCAATGGATATAGAGAAACGCAGCTTTGAGATCATCACAGAGGAACTTGGAGATAAAAAGCTGGTTCCCGGAACAGAGCTGATCGTAAAGAGATGTATTCACACAAGCGCAGACTTTGATTATGCAGAGAATCTCTGTTTCTCTGAGAATGCAGTTGAGAAAGCAATTGCTGCTATCAAAGACGGTGCCTGCATTGTGACAGATACACACATGGCAGAGTCCGGGATCAACAAGAGAGTCCTTTCCCGTTACGGCGGAGAAGTATTCTGCTTTATCTCTGACGAGGACGTAGCTGCCACAGCCAAAGCCAACGGAACCACAAGAGCTACAGCCAGCATGGATAAGGCTGCTGCCATGGGAAAGAAGCTGATTTTTGCCATCGGAAATGCCCCCACTGCGCTGGTACGTCTCTATGAACTGATTGAGGATGGCAAGCTGGATCCGGAGCTGATCATCGGTGTGCCGGTAGGCTTTGTAAATGTGGTCCAGTCCAAGGAACTGATCATGCAGGCAGACGTACCTTATATTGTAGCCAGAGGAAGAAAGGGCGGAAGCAATGTTGCCGCATGTATCTGTAATGCATTGCTTTATATGATTGATAATAACAGAGGATACTAATTAATTCTGTATCTGACTGATATCCTTTAACAGCTTGCATGCTGGGACGAAATCTGCCACAGGCATGGAGGAGCAGGAGAGAATCAGGGTAATCTTACCGGGAGTCTCTCTCAGAAGCTGCAGGCGCAGACCATTGGTCTGTGCCTTTTTTTGAAGCTCCTGCCAGGTAAGAGTTGTGGACAGAGTCAGGGCCAGGCTGGTACCTGCGGCTCCGGTCTGGATTTGGGAATCTTTTCCAAATACTTCCCGCACAGCACTGCGGAGTGCTTTCAGCTTTACAGAATACAGACGTTTCAGCTTACGGGTCTGTGCTGCCAAGTGACCATCCCGGATAAATTGGCACAGAGCAATCTGCTCTGCCTTTGATGCTGTCTGATTATATTGGTCTGCTTTTTTTCTGTACAGTGCAGACAGCTCCGGAGGCAGGACCATAAAACTGATACGGATGGAGGGCAGCAGAAGTCTGGAAAAGGTTCCCAGATACACCACATTCTGACCGCCTGCCAGACCAAAAAGAGAAGGGGTAGGCTTCTGCAGATACACAAATTCATTTTCAAAATCATCCTCAATGACCAGACTGCCATGTGCAGCAGAGTAATTCACCAGCTCCAGGCGTCTGGAAACAGGCATAATATCACCCCATTTTGTCATATGTGCAGGAGAAACATAAATAATATCACAGTCCTTATTCCTGTAATCTACCTGAAATCCATAGTCATGAAACACAGTGCTTCCCTGTATAAAGGAAGGATTGGGAAAAGAAACAGTCTGGCGTTGCTCAAGGAGCGGGCAGAGGATGTGCAAAAGACTCTGAATACCTGCACCGATCACAATATCCTCCCCACTGCACAGCACGTTTCTGCGTTCTCTCACATAATCAGCAAGTGTATCTCTCAGATCTGCCTCACCCTGAGGCTCTCCGTAAGACAGTAATCGTTCATCCTGGCGAAGAGCGCTTTTGATATAACGTCTCCACAGGTCAAAACGGAAACTCTCCCGATCTACTCCTGAAGAGGCAAAATCAAACCTGCAGGGTGTCTGGGTCTGTTTCTCTGTTTTTCTGACAGATGTGTGTTGTCTGTCAGCAATATCTGTCACATAATATCCGCTCTGGGCTTTGGAAATAATATATCCCTCCGCAGCCAGCTGCAGATAGGCATTTTCAATGGTAGTGCGGCTCAGCCTCAGTTCCTGTGAACATTTTCGGAGGGAGGGCATCCTGCTTCCGGGCGGGAGCTTTTTCTCCATGATCAGTTCCCTGTAATAGTGGAACACCTCCAGATACAGGTGCTCCTTTTTTTTATTCTTATCTAAAATCAATTCCATATGTAAAACTCCGATCCTTCAAACATGCTGATGGCATTCTTGAATTGCTATAGGGTTAAAAATAAACTGACCCTTAAAAAAACATTAAATCTGGCTATATTCATATATCCACTGTGATGCTATATTAATACAAAGCATAAAAGAAAGCAAGAGGAATAAAAAATTGAAAAAAATTGCAGTAATTCATGATCTGTCCGGTCTGGGGAAATGCTCTCTTACAGCAGCGATTCCTGTAATTTCCGCCATGGGAGTCCAGGCTTGTCCGCTGCCCACCGCAATATTGAGTAATCAGACAGGATATGGATCTTATTTCTGGGATGATTATACAGACCGGATGGAGCTGATCATGGACGAGTGGAAAAAAACGGGATTTACACCGGATGGTGTTTATACAGGATTTCTGGGAGATGCCAGACAGGTGGATCTGATCCTGAAATTTGTAGATATGTTCTGCACAGAGGGAACACATATCCTGGTTGATCCGGTTATGGGAGACAGAGGGGAAACATACAAAACCTATTCAGAGACTCTCTGTGAAAAAATGCGGACTCTGGTCAGAGAAGCTACAGTGATTACGCCGAACCTGACAGAGGCACTTCTTCTTCTGTATGGAGAAGAGGGGATGAAAGAAAGAATGAAAGCACTTTCTGATATGGAAGAAACACAGTTGCTTAAGGAAATTGAAAAATCTGGAAGAGATTTGACTCAGCGTTTTGGGCTGGAAGCAATTGTGATCACAGGAGTAGAGGTGTCCGGCAGTGACGGCAGAGCACGAATGGGAAATCTGGTTCTGGAGAAAGAAAAAGCAGACTGGTGTTTTTCTGTAAAAGAGGGCGGCAGTTATTCCGGAACAGGAGATCTTCTGGCATCTGTACTGAGTGCGGGAATGGTGAGAGGGATTCCCATGAAAGCATGTGTGGAGAAGGCTGTTGAATTTCTGGGAGGAGCTATTCACGATGCAGTGGAAGAAGGAACTGACAGAAATGACGGAGTCTGCTTTGAAAAATATCTGGGGATACTGACACAGATATAAAACAGGAAATCATAGATACCAAATGCCGGATAGTTAAGTAAAATATATAACAGGAGGGACCATATTATGTCTGAATTAACAGCAAAAGAAAACATCAAAACAGCCGATACAGTGAAAAGGATCACAGCCACAGCGGTAATGGCAGCATTGACTACTTTAATGACAGCTTATATCTTCCACATTCCGGTAGGGGTGAACGGAGGATATGTACATCTGGGCGATACTATGATCTATCTGGCAGCAGCATTTCTGCCACTACCTTACGCATGTGCGGCAGGAGCGATCGGAGGTGGCCTGGCAGATCTTCTAACAGCACCTGTATGGGCGCCTGCAACCATAATTATCAAAATGCTGATCTGTCTTCCGTTTTCTTCTAAAGGAACAAAGCTGGTCACAAAGAGAAATGTAGTTGCATTATTCCTTGCATTCGCCATCTCAGCAACAGGATACTATATTGCAGAAGGAATTATGTTTGGATTTACAGCATCCTTCTTTACTTCTGTCAGCGGAAGTATTGTACAGTCAGGTGGAAGTGCTATTATGTTTGTGATCATCGGTACTGCACTTGATAAAATCGGATTTAAGAGGAATATTGCGAAATAATACGAAAAATAAAATAACTGAGTTTAAAATGAGGAAAATATAAAATGACAACAGATATCATATACAGATATAAAAATCAGGTGTATTTTAACATTACCAATAAATGTCCATGCAGATGCACCTTCTGCATCCGAAATACAGAGGATGCCATCGGTGAGGCATCCAATCTCTGGTTTGAACAGGAACCTGCATTGGAAGAGATTTACAAAGCCATTGATGAGTTTGATTTTTCAGACTGTAATGAAGTGGTCTTCTGCGGATACGGAGAACCGACCATGGCTCTTGAGAACCTCATAGCAGTAAGCAAATATATCAGGGAAAGATACCCATTCCGGATCAGGCTGAATACCAACGGATTATCTGATCTGATCCACAAACGTTCTACTGCAAAAGAAATCTGTCAGGCTGTAGACAGTATATCCATCAGCCTGAATATGCCGGATGCAGCTTCCTACAATGAAGTAGTCCGTCCAGCATACGGCGAGAAGTCCTTTGACGCCATGCTGAAATTTGCAAGAGACTGCAAGCAGTATCTTGATGATGTACGCTTCACAGTTGTAGATGTGATCGGCGAGGAAAAAGTAGAGCAGAGCAGAATCCTGGCTGCTCAGAATGGGATTCCGTTAAGAGTGAGAAAATATTCACCGTGATACAGAATAGAAAAATTCTGTTTTTGACTTTTGAGTTTGTCTGAAAACTACAGCAGTCATGCACCTTACCGTGCGTGGCTGCTTATTTTTTATGTTATAGGAAATTATTCCGTAATGTTTCTATAACATAAAAAGCCTTCCGGGCAAGATGAAGTCCCCTTCTTCGAAAATTGCAAAAAGTAATAAGTAATAAGAGAGTGCACTTGCTACGAAAATAAAACTCGTAGCCAAAAACTGAACCTTGACAACAAATGTTT
>NZ_JAJDML010000009.1:0-98277 GCF_020594215.1 Blautia sp. DFI.1.216 | reverse complement strand
GAATATGCCAAAATCCCGAGACATACAAGCCAAAATTCCATTGCCGCAGGCAATTCGGAATGAATTTTGGCTAAGTTACTGTGAACGGAGTGAACAGTAACGAATAACAATTCTAAATGTGACAAAACAGAATGAAATAGTAATGTAATATCAGACTTATAGAATAATAACCAAGAAGGATTATTGAATGAGCAAAAAGAGATTTTCCGGGCTGCGTCTGATTCTTATGGTGCCTGTGGTGGTGCTTTTGGCCGGTGGACTGATCATCGGCGGAAGAGCTTTGCAGGAACCGGGGGAAGTAAGGACTCTTAAAAAGCAGGAGGTAGCGCAGACGAATGAAGGACATCGGGAGTATTATTTCGGCCTTCTTAATGAGAATGAACAGAGAGGCTACCGCGAGATCCTGGAAGGAATCAGAAGCTTTGAGGATAAATTTTATCTGTCTCTCTCAGGAGATAATGAGATAGACAGAGTGTATCATGCAGTGCTGAAGGATCATCCGGAGCTGTTCTGGGTACATAACCGGGAGAAAGTTTATAAGACGACTTATTCGGGCAGAGATTACTGTCAGTTTTCTCCGGGATATACTTATACAGAGGAGCAGAGACAGGAGATCACGCAGGCTATGGAGAATGCGTATCAGGAGGTGTTATCGCAGATTCCGGATGGTGCTGATGATTACACGAAGGTAATGACTGTTTATACTTATGTCATAGACAATACAGAATATGTGATCTCTGATGATGACCAGAGTATAGCAGGAGCTTTCTGGAAGAAACAGGCGGTATGTGCGGGCTATGCGGGAGCAGTGCAGTATCTGCTGGAGCGTCTGGATATCCCCTGTATTTATGTGGAGGGTGATGCTGCAAACAGTACCCAGGGACATGCCTGGAATATTGTAGAGCTGAACGGACAGTATTATTATGTGGATGCCACCAATGGGGACCAGCCGGACTTTCTGGAGGGTGATGCCACGCTGCGGGCAGAGCATAAGACAACGATCTATGATTATCTGTGTCCGTTCCCACAGGAGTACGAGGAGAATTATACGGCCTCTGATGAGTTTCCTGTTCCTGCGTGTACAGCGACTGACATGAATTTCTATGTGAGAAACGGCGCCTGTTTTGATACCTATGACTGGAGCAGTGTATATGACCTGTGCAGACTGCGCATTGACAGTGATGCTGCGGTGGTACGCTTTAAGTTTGGCAGCCAGGGGGCTTATGATGAGGCATATATGGATCTGATCGACAGTAATCATATCCAAGATATCGCAAAATATTATATGGAAGTCCATGGGCTGTCACAGATTTCCTATCATTACGGCGTGATCGACAATATGAAGACCTTATACTTCATGTTCTGACGGGTTTAGCTCAGATGTGTCAGTTGATGATAAGGAACGCTATAAATATATAACTAAAAGGAGTGACTGAAAATTATGGTTAATATGACAGATATATTTGGAAATGCGCTGAGTATTGCCGGGAGTTTTATGGATTCAGATCTGGTGAATCGTTTTATGATGGTAATATTTGCAGTGATCCTTGTGTTTGGAGTGCTGAACTGTATTCTGGGATACAGGCTTCTGCGTTTCTGGATGATGCTGGGAGGTTTTCTGGTAGGTGGCGGTCTTGCGCTGGTGGTTGTACATACAATGGGAATACAGGAGAAATCAACAATGCTGATCGCAGCACTGGCGGCAGGAGTTGTGTTCGCAGTGATTGCATTTCTGATCTATAAGGCAGGTGTGTTTATCCTGGCAGCAGGTATCGGCTGGGCGGCCAGTATTTATTTCCTGCATCCTACCAGCTCCGCAGTATTTTTTGCATGTATTCTGATCGGCGTAGCTCTTGGTTCCATGGCGGTGAAATACTGCAGGGAAGTGCTGATCGTGGCTACAAGTCTGATCGGTGGTATTATGGCAGGGGTTTCCCTTGCACAGCTTGGAAATCTGGCAGATATTCCCTATGGACTGGGAATGAGTGTGGGATTTGCAGTTCTGGGTATGCTGATTCAGTTTGCTATCAACAAACCGGTTTCTGATGAAGAGGATGAAGAAACGGTTGATGAAGAAAGCACTGAGCAGATTTACAGGCGAAATCAGGAACTGAGACAAGACCAGAGTTTTGAGCAGTCTCAGGACAGAGACGTGGAGGAATCAATATATGCCAGAGGACAGAAAGGACAGGCGAGAAAAAATGGCAAAAGAAGCTAAGACAAATGCAATGAGAATGCTGGACAGACAGAAGGTTAAATATGAGGCGTTCTCCTATGAATGTGATGAATTTATTGACGGGATCCACAGTGCGGATAAGATTGGTGCTCCCTATGACCAGTCTTTTAAGACTCTGGTAATGGAAGGAAAGAGCGGCGGTTATTTCGTTTTTGTAGTTCCGATTGAAAAGGAAGTTGACCGTAAGGCGGCTGCAAAGGCTGTCGGTGAGAAGACAGTGGACATGATCCATGTGAAGGATATTACAAAGATTACCGGATATGTGAGAGGCGGCTGCAGTCCGCTGGGAATGAAGAAACCTTATCCTGTTGTGTTTGATGCATCTGCAGGAGAATTTGAAGAGATTTATGTGAGTGGCGGCCGTATCGGACTGACACTGAAGGTTCCCCTTGCTGATCTGCTTAAGGTGACAGGCGGAAAGCTGGCGGATATTATCATGAAGACAGAATAAAATAACAGGGTACGGCTAAGCCGTACCCTGTTATTTTATTCTTTAGTTATCGGAAGCGTCCTCTTCGTTGATCTCGAATACGTGACGTTTCTTAGCCATCTCATCACTTGCCAGATATTCATCGTAAGTAGTGATCTTGTCGATCATGGTTCCGTTTGGAAGGATTTCCATGATACGATTGGCTGTTGTCTGTACGAACTGATGGTCATGTGAGGTGAAAAGGATAACACCCGGGAATTTGATCAGACCGTTGTTCAGTGCTGTGATGCTCTCCATGTCGAGGTGGTTGGTTGGCTCATCAAGGATGAGAATGTTTGCACCGGAGATCATCATCTTGGAAAGAAGACAGCGGACTTTCTCACCACCGGAAAGAACGCGTACACGTTTGATGCCGTCTTCACCGGGGAAGAGCATACGTCCGAGGAATCCACGAACATAAGTAGCATCCTTGATCTCGGAATACTGTGTCAGCCAGTCTGTAATAGTAAGGTCATTATCGAACTCTGCAGTGTTGTCTTTAGGGAAATATGCCTGAGAAGTGGTAACACCCCATTTATAATTTCCTTCATCCGGTTCCATTTCACCGACCAGGATCTTAAACAGAGTAGTGATTGCCTGTTCGTTAGCACCAACAAAAGCTACTTTGTCATCATGTCCGAGTGTGAAAGAAATGTTATCCAGAACTTTTACACCGTCGATGGTCTTGGAAAGGTTCTCCACCATAAGGACTTCGTTACCGATCTCGCGGTTTGGACGGAAGTCGATGTATGGGTATTTACGGCTGGACGGACGCATATCGTCAAGCTGGATCTTTTCCAGGGCACGCTTACGGGAAGTCGCCTGTTTGGACTTGGAAGCGTTGGCACTGAATCGGGAAATAAACTCCTGAAGTTCTTTAATCTTCTCTTCTTTCTTCTTGTTGGCTTCCTTCATCTGTTTGATGAGGAGCTGGCTGGACTCAAACCAGAAGTCATAGTTTCCGGCATAGAGCTGAATCTTGCCGTAGTCGATGTCTGCTGTATGAGTACATACTTTATTTAAGAAGTAACGGTCATGGGATACAACGATGACAGTGTTGTCAAAGTTGATCAGGAATTCTTCGAGCCATTCAATAGCAGGCAGGTCAAGGTGGTTGGTAGGCTCATCCAGAAGAAGAATGTCTGGATTACCAAACAGTGCCTGCGCCAGAAGAACTTTGACCTTCTGGCTTCCTGTAAGGTCAGCCATCTGGGAATAGTGGAGATCGGTTTCAATTCCAAGACCATTCAGAAGAGTAGCAGCATCAGATTCTGCTTCCCATCCGTTCATCTCTGCAAATTCGCCTTCCAGTTCACTGGCACGGATACCGTCTTCATCAGTGAAGTCCGCTTTTGCATAGATAGCATCTTTTTCTTTCATGATCTCATACAGTCTCTTGTTACCCATGATAACAGTATCCAGAACTGTATATGCATCATATTTGAAGTGATCCTGCTGCAGGAAAGAGAGACGCTGGCCGGGAGTGATAACAACGTCACCGTTGGTAGGCTCTAACTGTCCGGAAAGGATCTTAAGGAATGTGGACTTACCGGCACCGTTTGCACCGATGAGACCGTAGCAGTTGCCCTCAGTAAATTTGATATTTACATCTTCGAAGAGGGCCTTTTTACCTACGCGCAATGTAATATTGTTTGCTGAAATCATATCATACCTCTTTTTCGTGAAATTATTGTTTTGCAGTAACTGTCCGGCAGATTGTTTATGGAAAACGTATCTTTCGCAGGAAACAGTTACATTATTTCCTATTATATAAGTTACAACCGCTTATCATTGTACCGTAAATTGGGAAATTTGCAACTGTTTTTTGCTTTTTTGGGTTCTTTTATTTACAAAAAAAAGAAGCACTGTTATAATATAGAATAAATATAGCCTCTTGACAGACAGAAATATGAGGCATTGATATGACAGAAATAACGATTACTGTTTCCATTGTTTTATGCAAAACAGCGATGTGGACAGTAAAGGATAATTAATTTTAGAGAGGTTGCAAAGACTATGTTTATTACAAGAGAGTGCGATTATGCAGTTCGAGTGGTACGTGCGCTTTGGGGAGAGAGCAGACTGAGCGTATCCGATATCTGTGAGAAAGAAGCAATCACAGCTCCTTTTGCCTATAAGATCCTGAAGAAACTTCAGAAGGCAGAGATCGTGAAGGGATACAGAGGCGTACATGGTGGTTATTCTCTGAACAGGGGACTGGATGAGTTGACTTTATATGAGGTTTATTCAGCGATTGATCCGGATATGTTTATCATCGAATGTCTGGATCCGAAATATAACTGTGTCAGAGACGGACAGGATGGATTGCCATGTCTGGTACATAGAGAATTGTTATCTGTACAGGATGAACTGATAAGTCTCCTTAAGAGAAAAACAATACAGCAGATCATGGAGGAGGCGTAGAGCCTCCTTTTTTTACTTTTATCTGCCTGATTCGTCCCAAATTTGGCATATCTGCATAATGTTAGTTATAAACAACTTGAAAAATGCACATATTTACTACTGAAATAACAGAAAATCCCTGCTTTGTACCTTATAAGATACAAAATATGTCAAAACAAATTGGACACAGGCAGAAGATTATGTTATAATCTACAATGAAATTTGAGGTATATTTTACTTATGCCTTGAAATAAATAATTAATTTTCATCAACCTTTAAGGAGGAAAAACAAACTATGGCAAGAAAGATGAAAACCATGGATGGTAACCATGCAGCTGCTCATGCTTCATATGCATACTCAGATGTAGCCGCTATTTACCCGATCACTCCTTCATCTGTTATGGCGGAAGCAACAGATGAATGGGCAACCCAGGGAAGAAAGAACATTTTCGGACAGGAAGTTCAGGTAACTGAAATGCAGTCTGAGGCTGGTGCAGCAGGTGCTGTACACGGATCTCTGGCAGCAGGTGCTTTAACAACAACATATACAGCATCTCAGGGTCTGTTACTTATGATCCCGAACCTTTACAAAATTGCCGGTGAGCAGTTACCTGCAGTATTCAACGTATCTGCACGTGCACTTGCTTCCCACGCACTTTCAATCTTCGGTGATCACTCCGACGTTATGGCCTGTCGTCAGACCGGATGCGCAATGCTCTGCGAATCTTCTGTACAGGAAGTTATGGACTTAACACCTGTTGCTCACCTTGCAGCAATCAAAGGTAAAGTTCCGTTCATCAACTTCTTCGACGGATTCCGTACATCTCACGAGATCCAGAAGATCGAGACATGGGATTATGAAGATCTTAAGGATATGGCAGATCTGGAAGCAATCGCTGAATTCCGTAACCATGCCCTGAATCCAAATCACCCATGCCAGAGAGGTTCCGCTCAGAACCCTGATATCTTCTTCCAGGCAAGAGAAGCATGTAACCCATACTACGATGCTCTTCCGGCAGTAGTTCAGGAATACATGGACAAAGTTAACGCTAAGATCGGTACAGATTACAAATTATTCAACTACTACGGAGCTGCTGATGCAGAACACGTAATCGTTGCTATGGGTTCTGTAAACGATACAATCGAGGAGACAATCGACTACCTTGCAGCAGCAGGAAAGAAAGTCGGTGTTGTTAAAGTTCGTCTTTACAGACCATTCTGCGCACAGGCACTCATCGATGCAATTCCGGAATCTGTAAAACAGATCACAGTTCTTGACAGAACTAAAGAGCCGGGTGCACTTGGCGAGCCACTGTACCTTGACGTTGTAGCAGCATTAAAAGACAGCAAATTCGGCGGCGTAAAAGTATTCTCCGGACGTTATGGTTTAGGTTCCAAAGATACTACACCTGCACAGATCGTAGCTGTTTATGAGAACACTGCTAAAGAAAAATTCACAATCGGTATCGTTGATGATGTTACTAACCTTTCCCTTGAGACAGGTGCTCCGATCGTAACAACTCCTGAAGGAACAACAAACTGTAAATTCTGGGGTCTGGGAGCTGATGGTACTGTAGGTGCCAACAAGAACTCCATCAAGATCATCGGTGACAACACAGACATGTACGCACAGGCTTACTTTGATTATGACTCCAAGAAGTCCGGTGGTGTTACAATGTCCCACTTACGTTTCGGTAAGAAACCGATCAAATCCACATACCTGATCCACAAAGCAAACTTCGTAGCATGTCATAATCCATCCTACGTAAACAAATACAACATGGTTCAGGAACTTGTTGACGGTGGTACATTCCTCCTTAACTGTGCATGGGATATGGAAGGTCTTGAGAAACATTTACCAGGACAGGTAAAAGCTTTCATCGCTAACCACAATATCAAATTCTACACAATCGACGGTGTTAAGATCGGTATTGAAACTGGCATGGGACCAACACGTATCAACACAATCCTTCAGTCTGCATTCTTCAAACTGACAGGAATCATTCCGGAAGATCAGGCAATCGACCTTATGAAAGCTGCTGCCAAGGCAACATACGGACGTAAAGGTGATGATGTCGTACAGAAGAACTGGGCAGCTATCGACGCTGGTGCTAAACAGGTTGTAGAGATCCAGGTTCCGGAAAGCTGGAAGAACGCTGAGGACGAAGGTCTTCATATGACTCATGCAACAGAAGGACGTCAGGATGTTATCGATTTCGTTAACAATATCCAGGCTAAAGTTAATGCTCAGGAAGGTAACTCCTTACCTGTATCTGCATTCAAGGATTATGTAGACGGTACTACACCATCCGGTTCTGCTGCATATGAAAAACGTGGTATCGCAGTTAACGTTCCTGTATGGAATCCTGAAAACTGTATCCAGTGTAACAGATGTGCTTATGTCTGCCCGCACGCAGTTATCCGTCCTGTAGCTCTGACAGCTGAAGAAGCAGCTAATGCTCCTGAAGGCATGAAGACATTAGACCTTACAGGTATGAAAGAATACAAATTCACAATGTCCGTATCCGCACTTGACTGTACAGGATGTGGTTCTTGTGTAAACGTTTGCCCAGGTAAGAAAGGTGCGAAAGCACTTGCTATGGAAAACCTTGAAGCAAGCGCAGACGAGCAGAAATACTTTGACTACACAGTTAAACTGCCGGTTAAAGAAGATGTTATCGCTAAATTTAAAGAAGCAACTGTTAAAGGCAGCCAGTTCAAACAGCCTCTGCTTGAGTTCTCTGGAGCTTGTGCAGGATGTGGTGAAACACCATACGCTAAACTGATCACTCAGCTGTTCGGTGACAGAATGTACATCGCAAACGCAACAGGATGTTCTTCTATCTGGGGTAACTCCTCACCATCTACACCATACACAGTAAACGCTAAGGGACAGGGTCCTGCATGGTCCAACTCTCTGTTCGAAGATAACGCTGAGTTTGGTTATGGTATGCTTCTTGCTCAGAGAGCTATCCGCGATGGCTTAAAAGCAAAAGTTGAAGATGTTGTTGCTAACGGAACAAACGAAGACGTTAAGGCAGCTGGTCAGGAATGGCTGGATACATTTGCTGTAGGTGCTACAAACGGCGCTGCTACAGACAAACTTGTTGCTGCTCTTGAAGCTTGCGGATGTGACAAAGCAAAAGAAATCCTTGCTCAGAAAGATTTCTTGGCTAAGAAATCCCAGTGGATCTTCGGTGGTGACGGATGGGCTTACGATATCGGATTCGGTGGTGTTGACCATGTTCTCGCTAGTGGACGTGACATCAACGTTATGGTATTCGATACAGAGGTTTATTCTAACACAGGTGGACAGTCTTCCAAGTCTACACCTACAGGTGCTATCGCTCAGTTCGCTGCAGGCGGTAAAGAGACTAAGAAGAAAGATATGGCTTCCATCGCTATGAGCTATGGCTATGTATACGTTGCTCAGATTTCCATGGGTGCTGACTTCAACCAGACTGTAAAAGCTATTGCAGAGGCTGAGGCTTATCCGGGACCATCTCTGATCATCGCTTATGCTCCATGTATCAACCATGGTATTAAGAAAGGTATGGCAAAAGCTCAGACAGAGGAAGAATTAGCAGTTAAGGTTGGATACTGGCATAACTTCAGATTCAATCCTGCAGCTGAAGGAAACAAGTTCTCTCTTGATTCCAAGGCTCCGAGCATGGAAGATTATCAGGCATTCCTTGACGGTGAGGTTCGTTACAACTCTCTGAAACGTCAGAATCCTGAGAAGGCTGCAAGACTGTTTGCTAAGAATGAGGCTGAGGCTAAGGCTAGATTTGAATATCTGCAGAAGCTGATCGCTCTTCATAGCGCTGAATAATCTTTTCGGTTTTTGAACGACTGTAAACAAGTTTATAAATCATTAAAAAATAAATAGATAGAGCTATTTATAGTGTCCAGACGATATATGTGGGCCGCGGTACTTTTTGTATCGCGGTCCTTTTATGTATTGCTTAAAAAGGGGACGCCGGGGAATGGCAGAACATCTGAGGCTCAGTCTCGGAACCATGTAATTTCTAAGTATTTGAAAAACCGCTAAAAACATTCAGAAATTGCTCAAACTCGCTTCGCTCAAACAGTGAGCAATTTCTGAATAACGCGGCTTTCCAAATACTAAGAAATTACATGAACCCTCGAGATTCGCCTCAGATGTTCTGTCATTCCCCGGCTGGTTGTTGGCTGATTTAAATACTTTCGTCGTTCTTAAACAATGAAATAATGTTGGCTATAAATTTGACAAGTATTGGATATTTGTCTATAATCAGTGAGAACTTTATAACTCGGTTTAGAATGATAGAATATAAAGGAGCGGTTATGAGGAAATTTGTGAGCAGGGATAGTAAGAAGGATTTCTACTTATTATATACGCTTGTATTTGGGGTTATTTCTTTTTTTATCTATTATCAGTTTGCGGGTAATGGGAAGTCTTTGGTGTGGAGTCATGATGGGATTCCGCAGCATTTGAATTCTCTGGCGTATTATGGGCGGTATCTGAGGGAGGTTCTGCATACGATTTTTGTAGAGCATAAGCTGGAATTGCCTATGTGGGATATGAATATCGGGTATGGTTCAGATATTCTTACAACTTTGCATTATTATGTGATCGGGGATCCGCTGACTTTGTTGTCTGTGTTTGTGCCGGCGGATAAGACGGAGGTTTTGTATGAGGTTCTGATTTTTCTGAGGATCTATCTGGCAGGGATTTCTTTTAGTGTTTTTTGTTTTTATCATAAGAATCCGAAGCAGGCGACGTTTATGGGAACGTTGATCTATATTTTTGCGGGATGGACGATTTATGCGGCTATGAAGCATCCGTATTTTTCCAATCCTATGATTTATCTGCCACTGGTTCTGATGGGGATTGATAAGATTTATAAGAGGGAGAAGCCATGGCTGTTTATCTGGGCGACTGCGGTTTCGGCTATGTCGAATTTCTATTTCTTTTATATGATCTGTATTTTTATGTTTATTTATGCGGCTTTCCGGTATTTTGGGATTTTCAGTGAGAGAAGTGTGAAGGATGTTCTGGGATGGCTGGTGAAGTTTATCGGCTATTATGCGGTGGCTTTGATGATCGCGGCGGTTATTTTTCTTCCGGTGATCATGACGATTTTTGGTACGGACAGGTTTCAGGCTGAGAATTATGTGCCTCTTTTATATGATAAAATTTATTATGAGAAGTATCTGGGTGATCTGATCGGGGAGAATATGATCCAGTGGGGGGTTGCCGGGTATTCTGCTGTTGCTATGGCGGGTGTGTTTGTGCTTTTCTCCAGGAAGAAGAAGTATCTGGATCTGAAATTAGGGTTTGGGCTGTTGAATCTGTTTTTGCTGGTGCCTTTTGCAGGGCATGTGCTCAATGGTTTCTCTTATGTGTCCAACAGGTGGATCTGGGCTTATGGGATGATGATCGCATATATTTTTGTGAAGGCGTATCCTGAGCTGTTTACTCTGACTGTCAGGGAGAAAAAGAAGATTTTTGTTATGGTCGTGGTCTATTGTGTGCTGGCTCTGTTTGCGAAGGCTGCAAGGACACAGAGAAATATGGCAGGTGTGCTGGTTCTGGTATTGGCTGTGTTTACGGTTACTTCTTTTGGAAATATTTTTCTGCAGGGGAAGTATATGTGCGGGCTTCTCAGTGCTTTGCTTGTGGTGAGCATTATGTTGAATGTTTCTTATCAGTATTCTTATGAGAAGGATTATCTGTCAGAGTTTGCAGCCGAAGAGGAGTCGCTGGATAAGCTGGAGTCGAATACGGATAAGGCGGTTCTTGCTGCCGGGGATTCAGGTGTCTATCGTTATGACCAGTATGGGGCATTGCCCTATGATAATACTTCTATGTATATGGGTACGAACAGTACTGCTTATTATTTCAGTCTTGCAAACAGCAGTATCAGTGATTTTTTCAGTGAAATGTATCTGAATACGCCATGGGAGCAGCATTATGAGAACCTGGACGGAAGGACGATTCTGGACAGGCTGGCTTCTGTGAAGTATTTTGTGATAAGTGGTGATAATTTCCGCTATCTTTCCTATGGATATAACAGGGAGAAAGGTTCTGCAGGAAAGGGGAAAAGTGAGTGCAGGGCTTATGAGAATGAGAATGCACTGCCTCTGGGTTATACTTATGACAGTTATATTCCTGTATCGGAATATGAGAAAATGGATGTGGTAAAAAAGCAGCAGGCTCTGATGGACGGTGTGGTGCTTGAGGAGAGTACACTGCCTGAGGCATCTGTTGATGCTGATAATGAGAATATCCAGTATCGTATGGAGGCAGGGGATGGTTGCGCTCTGTCTAAGGGAGCAATCAGGGTGACGAAGGAAGGGGCGCAGATGAAGCTTGTGTTCCATGGTCTTACGGACAGTGAGAATTACCTGATCGCAGATAATCTGGATTATGACAGTCTTTCACCGAGAGAACTGATTGGTAACAGTCAGTGGAAGAAGATGTCTGAGTATGACCAAAATAAGGTTCTTGATGAGGACAGCCGGTGGCGATACTGGAAGGAATCAAAGGAAGCGGCTATGACAGTCAGCTCCAATGATGTGACCAAGACCATAAAGATTTTTACGGATAAGTATAATGCCTACAGTGGACGGCATGATTTTCTCTGCAATATGGGATATTCCAGATCAGGAGTTCGTACTATGACGATCACCTTTGCCAATACGGGTGTTTATACCTATGATAAATTAAGGGTTGTGAGTCAGCCGGTGCAGGGGATTGAGGAAAAAACTGTGAAGCTGGGTGAAGAAGCTCTCGAGAATGTAAAAATGGGAACGAATGAGATTACAGGGGATATCAGTGTTTCCGAAAAGAAAGCTCTTGTGTTGTCTGTTCCGTACAGTAAGGGATTTACGGCTTATGTGGACGGGAAAGAAACGAAGCTTCAGAAGGCGAATACCATGTTTATGGCTCTGGAACTGGAACCTGGTTCACATGAGATACGCCTTACATATTGCACACCTTACCTGAAAGCGGGAATGCTTCTTTCTGTTCTGGGGCTGGCTATATATGTAATGCTGGTGTTCAGGAAGAAAAAGTAATTCAAATTCCATTGCTTCAGGAAAGTCTGGAATGAATTTGAGTCTCGTTACTGAGAACGAAGAGAACAGTAATATACGTGCTACTATCCTGTGAAGTGTTTGACACACTGGAGTATGCAGATTGTTGGAATGGACATTTCTGTAAATTTGTGTATAATAAAGTAGAAATAAGAATTGCAGGAGCTGTAAAGTGCTTAGGAGCAAAATACCTTTTGCCCCTGACATTATAGAAAATATTTATAGGAATAACAGACAGTGAATGAGAAATTGGTCTGTTGTAAATGAATGAAACAAAATGAGGAATGACATCATGAGTAAATTATCAGTGGTACTTCCGGCATATAATGAGGAGCTGATGGTTGGGAAAACCTGTCGGGTGCTGGCGGAAGTTCTTACAGAAGCGAAGATTCCCTATGAGCTGGTGGTTGTAAACGATGGTTCCGGCGACCGGACATGGGAAGAAATTCAGAAGGCAGGAGAGAGGGATGCGAATGTGACAGGCGTTCTTTTTTCCAGAAATTTCGGAAAGGAAGCAGCGATTTTTGCAGGACTGGCGCAGGCTACCGGAGATGTGGTGGCTGTCATGGACTGTGACCTGCAGCATCCGCCGCAGACACTTATTGAGATGTACAGGCTGTGGCAGGAAGGCTATGAAGTGATCGAGGGCGTGAAGGCAGACAGAGGAAAAGAGGGCTTTTTACATAAAGAATGTGCAGGATTTTTCTATGATATCATGTCTAAGGCAACTAAGGTGAATATGAAGGATGCCTCGGATTTTAAGATGATGGACAGGAAGGCTGTGGACAGTATTCTGTCTATGCCTGAGAGGAATATGTTCTTTCGGGCTACTTCTTCTTGGGTGGGATATAAGACTACCAGTGTGGAATTTGAGGTGCAGGAGAGAGAGGCCGGCGTTTCCAAGTGGTCTCCCTGGGCGCTGGTGAAATATGCGTTTACAAATATAGTGGCATTTACTACTTTTCCGCTGCAGTTTGTTACAATCACAGGAGCGATATGTTTTATCTGTTCGCTGGTACTTATGGTCTATTCGCTTGTGCAGTATTTTACAGGTTCTGCAGTGGAAGGTTATACCACCCTGCTGATGGTGCTGCTTCTGGTGGGAAGTGCCATGATGATCAGTCTTGGGATCATTGGATATTATATTTCCAAGATTTATGAAGAAGTAAAGCGCAGACCGAGATATATTATTTCAAAAGTAATTAAGAATGGAAATATACAGAACTGAGAGGATATATTTTATGAAGCAATGGATCAGAAAAATGTATGAAAGTTCCGTTATCCGCTATATTTTCTTTGGCGGATGTACCACTATGGTAAATCTGGTCAGCTTTTTCATTCTCAGAAAGCTGAAGGTGGAGCTGAATATCGCCAATATTATTTCGATCATCCTGGCGATCCTGTTTGCCTATGTGGTAAATTCGAAGTATGTTTTTCAGGATAAATGCGAGACATTGAAGGATCATGTTCAGCCATTCTGCAAATTTGTCAGTGCCAGACTGGTCACTATGGTGATCGAGGTTGGCGGTGTATGGCTGCTTGTGTCAGTGATGGGGCTTAATGATATGATTGGGAAATTCCTGACACAGTTTATTGTGTTGATACTGAATTATGTATTCAGTAAATTTTTTGTGTTCACAACAGGGAAATCAAAATAATGAAGGAAAAGAGAGGGAAAACTCATGACTCTGGAAGAAGCTATTGCAAAGATTAAGCCATTAGATCACAATGCCATGGAGATTGCACAGAAAAGATGGGACAGTATTGCAAAACCACTGCATTCTCTTGGAAAACTGGAGACTCTTTTGATCCAGATCGCGGGAATTACAGGAAACGCAGAGGTGGATCTTTCCAGGAGAGGTCTGATCGCCATGTGCGCGGATAATGGCGTGGTAGAAGAGGGTGTGACACAGACCGGACAGGAAGTTACTGCCATCGTTGCCGAGAATTTTCTGAAATATGACACATCTGTCGGTGTGATGTGTAAGCAGAACCATGCGGAGATTTTTCCGGTGGATATGGGGATGGTGACGGACACAAAAGTCCGCACAGACCATAAAATTGCCTATGGTACACAGAATATGACCAAGGGTCCTGCCATGACAAGAGAACAGGCTGTAAAGGGGCTTGAAGCAGGCATTGACATGGTAAGGGAACTGAATGATAAGGGCTACCGAATTCTGGCAACAGGGGAAATGGGAATCGGAAATACAACCACCAGCAGTGCAGTTGCTTCTGTGTTGCTGAAACAGCCGGTGGAAGAGATGACAGGGCGCGGCGCAGGTCTGACCAGCGAGGGACTTGTGTGCAAGATCAATGCGATCAAAAAAGCCATTGCATTAAATGAACCGGATCCTGAGGATGCCATTGATGTTCTGGCAAAGGTAGGCGGTCTTGATATCGCTGGAATGGCAGGTGTCTTTCTGGGAGGTGCGGTTTATGGTATTCCTGTAGTCATGGACGGATTTATTTCCTGTGTTTCTGCGCTGATCGCCATGCGTATCTGCCCGGCTGCGAGGGATTATATTCTTGCATCCCATGTATCAAAAGAGCCTGCTGCCCATCTGATCCTTGAGAATATGGGGAAAGAGGCAATCATTCATGCGGATATGTGTCTGGGCGAGGGAACCGGAGCAGTAGCTTTATTCCCGATCCTTGATCTGGCAGCAGCGGTTTATCATTCTATGAGTACTTTTGATGATATCCATGTGGAACAGTATGAGGAGTTGAAATAATGCTGACGCTTGTGACAGGGGGGAGCGGGAGCGGAAAATCTGCTTTTGCGGAAGACAGGGTGCTTTCTTTCGGGGATGCACAGAGGATTTACATAGCGACCATGCACCCTTTTGATGAAGAGAGCCATAAAAGGATCGAGAGACACCAAAAGATGCGTGCAGGAAAAGGTTTCGAGACAGTTGAGTGCTATACAGGGCTCAAAAATGTGAAACTGCCTGCCGGATGTGTGGTGCTTCTGGAATGTATGTCGAATCTGGTGGCAAATGAAATGTTTGAAGAGCAGGGAGCCCATGACCGGACAGTTTCGGAAGTTACAAAAGGGATTGAGAATCTGCTGGAACAGGCTGCTCATGTGGTAATCGTTACAAATGAGATTTTTTCAGATGCGGTTGTGTTTGATGGAGATATGGATTCTTATCTGGAATATCTGGGAAAAATCAATCAGGCTGCTGCGCAGAGAGCTGATGAAGTGGTGGAAGTTGTATATGGGATACCAGTCTTTCACAAATCCACAGATACCTGAAGCAATCTTTGCAAATAATATATTTGACAGGATTGCCATAATATGAAAAAGAGGAATTGATCAATGAAATCTTTATGGAATAATTTTAAGGTGGCATTTGCCATGTTTTCTAAGATTCCCATGCCCCGCGCTGACTGGACAAAGGAAAATATGAAGTATATGTTCTGTTTTTTTCCGTTTATCGGAACTGTGATCGGCGGGCTGACTATGCTGGTGGCGTATCTGGGACTTCGGTTTGGGTATCAGCCGGGATTCGTGACAGCAGTGCTGGTGCTGGTACCTGTATTTGTGACAGGCGGGATCCATGTGGATGGTCTTTTGGATACTTCGGATGCCCTGAGTTCCTGGCAGGAGAGAAGCAGAAGGCTGGAGATTCTTAAGGATTCCCATGCAGGTGCTTTTGCCGTTATTACTGCGGCGGTATATTTCATTGCCTGGTACGGCGCTTACAGTCAGTTGTTTAACAGTGCAGAGAATATGAGGGCGATCGGAATTCTGAGCCTTGGCTTTATGGTTTCCAGATGTCTGTCAGGGATTGGAGTTATTACCTTTCCGAAAGCAAAGGCAGACGGTACAGTTGCTGAGTTTTCCAGAAATTCTTCAGACGTGCTCTCGAGAAATGTGCTGATCGTCTATCTGGTGCTTCTGGCTGCGGGAATGATCTTGATCCGGCCTGTATGGGGAAGTCTGGCTTTTGTGGGAGCTTTGCTGATTTTCTGGTATTATCATCATATTGCGATGAAGTACTTTGGCGGGACAACCGGGGATATTTCGGGATTTTTTCTTTGTATCTGTGAAGTTGGGATGGCATTGATCCTGGCGGTGGTTTCTAATTTTTGAGGAGAAGAGTATGGAAATGATAATCGGCGGTGCATATCAGGGAAAGACTGAATATGCCAGGAAACAGTATCCACAGTTAAGGTGGAGTGACGGCGGTTCTGTCACAGAGGAGGAACTGATGAATGCTCAGGGTGTGACTGGTTTTCAGCAGTATATCCGCAGTGAACTGGAGAATGGAAAGGATGTGTCAGATCTTGCGGAAAAAATCATCTGTAAGAATCCGGATATTGTCCTTGTCTCTCAGGAAGTAGGGTACGGGGTTGTACCTGTGGATGCTTTTGACAGAAAATACAGAGAGGCTGTAGGGCGTGTATGTACGAAGCTGGCAGCATACAGTCATAAGGTGACGCGCGTGATCTGCGGGATTGGAACGGTGATCAAAGATGCTTAAATTATGGCTGATCAGACATGGAAAAACAGAAGGGAATAAACTTTCCAGATATATCGGCACAACGGATGAGCCGTTATGTCAGGAGGGAACAGAGTTTCTGCATAAGATGGATTATCCAAAGGTTCAGGCGGTTTATGTAAGTCCTCTGAAACGATGCGTGCAGACAGCAGAGATTCTTTTTCCGGGAGAGCCGGTACATATTATTGAAGAACTGGCAGAATGCGATTTCGGAGAGTTTGAAAATAAGAACTATAAAGAGCTGGAAGGTAATCCACACTATCAGGAATGGATTGACAGCAACGGTACTCTGCCTTTTCCGGGAGGAGAAAGCAGGGAAGGGTTTAAAAGCAGAAACCTGAGAGGATTTGACAGGGTTGTGTCCGGATGTATCCGCAGCCATGTGGCAGAGGCGGCACTTGTCATCCATGGCGGTACGATCATGAATATCATGGAAGAGTATGCAGATATACAGAAACCATTTTATGAGTGGCATGTGAGAAATGGCGGCGGCTATGAGGTGGAGCTAGATGAGAATCTCTGGAAGAATGGACGAAAACAGCTCAGGGTTAATTCTGCGATTATGGAAGGATAACTCTCCTATCTTACAAAAATTGTTGACAAACCTGAAAATTTGTCATGAAATCAGTTTCATCAGAAAACAGGAAAATCAAAAAAAGAACGAGGTTGTTCATTGTCATCAATGACTGCCCCGTTCTTTTTTTATCTGTTCACCGGAAATAGTATAAAGCCTAAAAAAAATTTGAAAAACCAAAAAGTTTTTGTAAATTCTACTTGCATTATCCGGAGAAGTATGTTACAGTATTAGTACATAATTCCTAAACAAAAGGTAAAAAGCAGTAGCGAATTGGTAGTTTTTAACAAGTAAAAGGAGGAACTATATGCTGGTAATTGGTAATGGAAGAATGATCACACAGGACGCATCCAACCCATTCCTGGAGAATGGTGCTGTAGCAATGGATGGTAACACCATAGTAATGGTGGGGGTAACTGAAGAGGTAAAGAAAGTTTATCCGGATGCTGAATTTGTTGATGCGAAGGGTGGGGTTATCATGCCGGCATTTATTAATGCCCATGAGCATATCTACAGCTCCTTCGCAAGAGGCTTAAGCATTAACGGATATAATCCTCAGGGATTTCTGGATATTCTGGACGGCTTATGGTGGACAGTTGACCGTCATCTGACACTGGAGCAGACAAAGCTTTCTGCATATGCTACATACATTGATTCTATCAAGAATGGTGTAACCACAGTGTTTGACCACCATGCAAGCTTTGGCCATATTACAGGTTCCCTCAATGCGATTGAGGAAGCTGCGAAGGATTTAGGTGTGCGTACCTGCCTCTGCTATGAGATTTCTGACCGTGACGGAATGGAGAAATCCAGAGAATCTGTAATGGAGAACGTGAATTTTATCAAGCATGCACTTGCAGACGACAGCGATATGATCGCCGGAATGATGGGTATGCATGCATCCTTTACAATCTCTGATGAGACAATGGCTCTCTGCAATGAACTGAAACCGGAAGGTGTTGGATATCACATCCATGTAGCAGAAGGCATTTACGATCTCCATCAATGTCTGAAAGAGCATGGCAAACGTATTGTTGACCGTCTTCATGACTGGAATATCCTTGGACCGAAGACTTTGCTCGGTCACTGTATCTATGTGAATGAACATGAGATGGATCTGATCAAAGATACAGATACCATGGTTGTACATAACCCGGAATCTAACATGGGTAATGCATGCGGATGTCCTCCAACCATGAGAATGGTACAGAAGGGAATCCTCACAGGTCTTGGTACAGACGGATATACTCATGATATGATGGAATCCTGGAAGGTTGCAAATGTTTTACACAAACACAGCCTCTGCGACCCTAACGCAGCCTGGGGAGAAGTTCCACAGATGCTTTTTGAAGGAAATGCAAAGATTGCAAACAGATACTTTAAGAAACAGCTCGGTGTCCTGAAAGAGGGTGCGGCAGCAGACGTGATCGTGATCGATTATGATCCGCTGACACCAATGAATGAAAGCAACATTAACGGACATCTGATGTTCGGTGTAAACGGAAGCATGGTCCAGACTACTGTATGTAACGGTAAAGTCCTGATGAAAGACCGCGAAGTCCTTGTATGCGACGAGGCAAAAGTTATGGCAGACTGCCGTCAGGCTGCAAAAGAACTTGCAGATGATATTAATGGTTAATCTGTAAAAATTGTAAAGAAGATAAGTTTTCTGCCTGGCAAAAATAAATGTAAATAAAATATAGAACGGATGGAGAGAAGCCATACCGTATGAAATAATGGAGGATCGGATTATGAGTGAAGTCATGACCTGTATGCCCTTTGAACAGTTAATGAACTGGGTATTAGAAGAAAAGAAAACAAAAGGAACAGTTTTCGGACAGCACAGAGCTTATGCAGCGGGAACTGACAGGAAGCTGAATATATTTGAGAGAAATCTGGAAACACCGATCGGACCTGCAGCAGGACCGCATACACAGTTAACACAGAACATTGTTGCTTCTTACTATGCAGGCGCACGTTTCTTTGAGCTGAAAACAGTTCAGAAGATGGACGGTGCAGAGCTTGCAGCCTGTATCAACAGACCATGTATCCTTGCAGATGATGAAGGATATAACTGTGAATGGTCTACAGAGCTTTATGTTCCTCAGGCAATGGGAGAATATATTAAAGCATGGTTTATCCTGCATGTGATCGCCAAAGAATTTGATCTGGGTGCACAGGACGGATTCCAGTTCAATATTTCCGTTGGATATGATCTTGCAGGGATCAAAGAGCCAAAGGTTAATACTTTCATTGACAGTATGATGGAAGCAAAAGATACAGAAATCTTTAAAGAATGTAAACAGTGGTTATTGGACAATGTAGATAAATTTGAAAAAGTTACAAAAGAGGATATTGAGGCGATTCCGTCTGATATCTGTAATTCCGCAACAATCTCTACTCTCCATGGATGTCCTCCAAACGAGATTGAGAGCATTGCAAATCATCTGTTTAAAGAGAAACACCTGAACACATTTATCAAATGTAACCCGACTCTTCTGGGATATGAATTTGCCAGAAAGACCATGGATGACATGGGATATGATTATATGGTATTCGGTGATTTCCATTTCAAAGATGACTTACAGTATGAAGATGCGATCCCGATGTTTAAGAGACTGCAGGCACTTGCAGATGAACTGAACCTTGCGTTTGGTGTGAAGATCACCAATACATTCCCTGTAGATGTTACAAGAAATGAACTTCCAAGCGAAGAAATGTATATGTCCGGAAAATCTCTTTTCCCGTTATCTATTTCTCTTGCTGCCAGACTTTCCCGGGAATTTGATGGAAAACTCCGTATCGCTTATTCAGGCGGTGCTGATTACTATAATATCGACCGTATCGTCGGATGTGGTGTATGGCCTGTAACAGTGGCAACTACACTTCTGAAGCCGGGCGGATATCAGAGATTTACCCAGATGGCAGAGAAAGTAATGGCTGACGGTGTGAAAGAATGGAAAGGCATTGATGTAGCTGCACTTGAGCAGCTGGCCGAGGATGCGAAAAAAGACGCTCACCATGTAAAGAGCATCAAACCGCTTCCTAAGAGAAAAACTGATTCAGAGGTTCCGCTCCTTGACTGTTTCTTTGCTCCATGCGAAGAAGGATGTCCGATCCACCAGGATATCACAACCTATGTGAAGCTGGCAGGAGAAGGCGATTATGCACAGGCATTAAGAGTTATCCTTGAGAAAAATGCACTTCCATTTATCACAGGTACTCTCTGTGCGCACAACTGTATGTACAAATGTACACGTAACTTCTATGAAGAACCTGTAAATATCCGCAACACTAAGCTCATCGCAGCACAAAACGGATATGATACAGTGATCGGTGAGATCAAAGCAGGCACAGCAGACGGTAAGAAAGTAGCTGTTGTAGGTGCAGGTCCTGCAGGTATTGCTTCTGCATACTTCCTTGCAAGAGCAGGTGCTTCTGTAACAGTATTTGAGAAAGAAGAGAAAGCCGGCGGCGTGATCCGTTATGTGATCCCGGGATTCCGTATCTCTGATGATGCAATCGATAAAGATGTTTCCTTCATCCAGAAGATGGGTGTGGAGATCAAAACAGGTACAGAAGTGAAATCTGTACAGGAATTAAAAGCACAGGGTTATGACGCAGTGATCGTTGCAACAGGTGCAAATAAACCGGGTACTCTGAAGCTTGAAAAGGGTGAAACCATCAACGCTCTGAAATTCTTAAGAGATTTCAAAGCAACTGACGGTAAGGTTGCGCTGGGTAAAAACGTAGTTGTGATCGGTGGCGGTAACACTGCCATGGATACTGCAAGAGCTGCGAAACGTACAGAAGGTGTAGAACATGTTTACCTGGTATACAGAAGAACCAAACGCTATATGCCAGCAGCAGAAGATGAGTTACTGGAAGTACTGGAAGAGGGCGTAGAGTTCAAAGAACTTCTTTCTCCTGTATCTCTGGAAAACGGCAAACTGCTTTGTAAGAAGATGGAACTTGGCAGCATGGATGCTTCCGGACGTGCAGGCGTAACAGAAACGGGCGAAACAGAAGAAGTTTTGGCTGATACAGTGATCGTTGCAGTTGGCGAGAAAGTTCCGACTGAGTTCTATGAAGCAAATGGTATTGCGGTCAATGAGCGAGGAAAAGCCCGCATCAATGATAAGACAATGGAGACAAGTGCAGAAGGCGTTTACGTTGTCGGTGACGGTGCAAGGGGAGCTGCTACGATCGTAGAAGCGATCCGCGACGCACAGGTTGCTGCAAAAGCAATCCTTGGACATGATATTGTAAAAGGACAGCCTGTACCGGGAACAGAAAAAGACTGTTACTCCAAAAAAGCAATACTCAAGGAAAGCAAGGACGCTGCGAACGAAAGTGAGCGCTGTCTGACCTGTAATAAAGTCTGTGAGAATTGTGTAGATGTATGTCCCAACAGAGCAAACATCTCCATCAAAGTTCCGGGAATGGCAATGAATCAGGTGATCCATGTAGATTATATGTGTAACGAATGCGGCAACTGCAAGAGCTTCTGTCCATATGCAAGTGCACCGTACAAGGATAAATTCACATTATTTGCTTCTGAGGCAGATATGGCAGACAGCACAAATGATGGATTTGCAGTGATCAATCCGGAGACAAAAGAGTGCAAGGTTCGTCTCCTTGGTCAGATTTCCGACTGCAAGGCAGATGATGCAAATGATAAGTTGTACGAAGGTCTTCGCAGACTGATCTGTGCAGTAATCGATGATTACAGCTATCTGATCATGAAATGATGATCCTAGTACATCGTTTTCGAAATAACTATACCACTCACTTGTCTGCGAATCCGATTGCACAGGTCTAAAAGCCTCAGCGTAGCCCGCTACGCCTGCGTTTTTATACCAGCACACTCGAATCCGCATCCTACGCGATTGGTATAGTTATTTACGAAACGCTGTACTAGAGCGTGTCTGAAAACAGGAATAAAGAGCTGTAAAATAATTTTAAATTTGTAATATCAGATAACTTATAAAGAAATATTTAACGCTGTCCACAGCAGAAAAAGGCTGTGGACAGTGTTGCATATCAGGCTGAATCGCGGCCGCATGTTACTTTTGTAATAAATTCATGCGGTATCACAGGCAGATAAAAAACAGAAAGAGGTAAACTCTGGCTGACTGCCCTAATTGGCAGACGTGCGAAAAAGAAAGGAGAGTCCGATATGGCAGTATTTACAGTCAATGGACAAAAAGTCGAACCGACCGGAAATCAGAAACTACTGCGCTTTTTGAGGGATGAACTTCATCTGACTTCAGTGAAGGACGGCTGCAGTGAAGGAGCCTGCGGAGCCTGTACAGTTATAATTGACGGAAAAACATGCAAGGCATGTGTGCCGGACACAGATTTACTGGATGGCAGGACAGTGATCACAGTAGAAGGACTGACTGAATGGGAGAGGGAAGTCTATACCTACGCTTATGGAAAAGCAGGTGCTGTTCAGTGTGGATTCTGTATTCCGGGTATGGTAATGTGTACAAAGGCTCTTCTGGACGTGAACAAAGAGCCCACAGATGATGAGATTAAATATGCACTGCGCAATAACTATTGCCGCTGCACGGGCTATGTAAAAATTATGGATGCAGTAAGGCTGGCTGCGAAAGTTTTAAAGACGGGTGTGATTCCGGATGATCTGGATCCGGACTGGAATATAGGACACAGAGTATCCAGAGTGGATGTGGAGGAGAAAGTACTGGGAACCGGCAAATATCCGGATGATTTTTACTTTGACGGAATGCTGTATGGGGTGGCACTCAGAAGTAAATATCCACGTGCACGTGTACTTGAGATCGATACAGCAGCAGCAAAGGCACTTTCCGGGGTAGAAGCGGTATTAACAGCAGAGGACATTCCGGGAGAGAATAAGATCGGACATCTGAAACATGATCAGTATTCACTGATACCTGTAGGGGGTCTGACACATTATCTTGGAGATGCCATTGCCGTTATTGCTGCAAAAGACAGAGAAACAGCTGAGAAAGCTAAGAAACTGATCAAAGTAAAATATGAAGTGCTGCCTCATATTCGTACAATTGAGGAAGCAGCGGCAGAGGATGCACCGAAGGTATTTGATGAAGAAGAAAATAATATCTGTGCACATAAACATATCAGCAGAGGAAATGCAGATGAAGCAATCCGTAATTCCAAATATGTGATCAGTCATCATTTTGAAACCCCATGGACAGAACATGCATTTCTTGAGCCTGAGTGCGCAGTGGCTTTGTATGATGAGGACGGAGATATTTTCGTATATTCCACAGATCAGTCTGCACACCAGACATTACATGAGTGTTCCCTGTTACTTGGAACGGACAGAGTAAAGGTACAGAATGCACTTGTAGGCGGCGGATTCGGCGGAAAGGAAGATATGACAGTACAGCATCTGGCTTCGCTGCTCACTTATGCTACTAAGAAACCGGTGAAGATGAAACTGACCAGAGCAGAATCCCTGCTGGTTCATCCGAAGCGTCATCCGTTTTATATGGATATGACCATGGGCTGCGATGAGAACGGCAATATCATGGGGGTAAAAGCGAAAGTAGCATCAGATACAGGTGCATTTGCCTCACTTGGCGGTCCTGTGCTGGAACGTGCATGTACTCATGCGGCAGGTCCCTATCATTATGAGAATTTCGAGATTGAAGGAACTGCTTATTATACCAACAATCCGCCTGCCGGAGCGTTTCGCGGGTTTGGTGTAACCCAGACCTGTTTTGCAACAGAAACCCTGCTGAATATGATGGCAGACAAAGTAGGTATCACTCCATGGGAAATCCGTTACCGCAATGCGATCCGTCCCGGTGAGACGCTTCCGAATGGTCAGATCGTAGATAATTCCACAGGTCTTGTGGAGACACTGGAAGCTGTAAAGAAGAAGTATGATGCTGCCCTGGAAGAAGGAAAACCGGTGGGAATCGGCTGCGCCATGAAGAATGCCGGTGTCGGTGTCGGTATCCCGGATACAGGCCGCGTGAAACTCGTATTTGAGAAAGATAAAAAGCTGCACATCTATTCCGGTGCTTCCTGTATCGGCCAGGGACTTGGTACAGTCCTGACACAGATGGTAGTCACCAATACAGATCTGAAGCATGAAGATATTGTATATGAGAGAAGTAATACCTGGTTCGCACCGGATTCAGGTACAACTTCCGGCTCCAGACAGACTCTGGTAACAGGAGAAGCCTGCCGCAGAGCCTGCGATAAGGTTATGGAGGACCGCAATGCAGGTAAGACCATTGATGATGTGATCGGCAAAATTTATTATGGGGAATATCTTGCAAAGACAGATCCTCTTGGCGCAAATGTGCCGAATCCTGTTTCACATGTAGCTTACGGCTATGCGACGCAGGTATGTATCCTGGATAAGAAAACAGGTAAGATTGAGGAAATGGTTGCTGCTCATGATGTGGGCAAAGCAGTCAATCCACTGTCCTGTGAAGGCCAGATCGAGGGCGGCGTAGTGATGTCCATAGGATTTGCACTGAGAGAGCGTTATCCGATCGATGAGAACTGTAAACCAATTGACAAGTATGGATCGCTTGGTCTGTTCCGCTCTCATGAGATTCCGAAAATCGATGCCATCGTTGTTGACAAACCGGGACTGAATGTAGCCTGTGGTGCCATTGGAATCGGTGAGATCACCTCTATCCCAACTGCACCTGCAATTGCAGATGCATATTTCAGATGGAATGGTGAAAGACAGTATAGTCTTCCTCTGACCGGAACACCATATGAAAGGAAGTGCTGAATATGGCAGTAAAGAAGAAATTTCCATATCGCGCGGCTGTAGTTGCATGTAATGGGGGGTGCAGATCAGCCGAAGGTGAGGCCGGCTGTGCAGATGGATGTATCGGATGTAAAGCCTGTATAGATAAATGTAAATTCGGAGCCATTTCCATCAATGAGTATGGTGTGGCGGAAGTGGATGAGGAGAAATGCATTGGCTGTGGTGCCTGCGCGAAAGTCTGCCCGCAGAAAGTGATCCATGTCCATGAGTGTGCAAACTACATTGTGGTAAAATGTTCCAATAAGAAAAAAGGTGCAGAAGCAAAGAAACAGTGTGACGTCAGCTGTATCGGCTGCGGAATCTGCGAGAAGACCTGTACAGCCGGTGCGATAAAAGTAAAAGACAGCTGTGCTGTGATCGAGGAATCCATATGTCTGAGCTGTGGTATGTGCGCAGTGAAATGCCCAAGACACGTTATCCATGATCTGCATGGAATATTGACAGAAATACGTTAAATAAATCAGGTTACTGTTCACTCTGTTCTTAGTAATACATTACAAAGGATATTCTCAGTGAACAGTAACCCAATCAGACAACTTCGTTAATAGGAAAATAATACGTAAAAATTGAATAAAAGATTGCAATTTCATATCCAAATATGCTATACTCAAATCAGAAAACAGATAACAATTATGCAAATAAAAAGTAAATTCGCCTGATGTCAGAAAAAAGGTGAAGGAAAGTAGCATGGTTCGGAGCCGGACATAAGTCCTGAGGGGAACAGACAGATACCTTGGGGTGTGTCCGGCTCCTTCTATATAATAACCAAAAATAAATACAGAGAAGGTGAAAACATGATTGGAAAGAGTGTTCCAAGAGTAGATGCCTATGACAAAGTTACAGGACGTGCAAAATTTACTGATGACCTGGTTCCTGCCAACTGTCTGGTGGCAAAAATCTATCACGCAAAGATCGGAAACGGTATCGTAAAATCAATCGATACCAGTAAAGCAGAGGCTCTGGACGGCGTAGTAAAAGTGGTTACTTTTAAAGACGTACCGAATCATTGTTACCCTACGCCGGGACATCCCTGGTCTGTGGAGCTGGCTCATCAGGATGTTGCAGACCGCAATATCCTTACCGGAAGAGTCCGTTATTACGGAGATGATATTGCTGCTGTAGTGGCAGAAGATGAAATCACAGCCCAGAGGGCATTGCGCCTGATCGAAGTTGAATATGAAGAATATCCGGTAGAAATCCATCCGCGTAAATCCATGTATGGAAGCAAACCGCCAATCCATTTTGATAAAAAGGACAATGTACTTGTCCGTTCCAATTACTTTATCGGAAATGTGGAAGAAGGGCTGAAGGAATCCGAAACAGTTATAAAACGCAGTTATAAAACCCCGATCGTGCAGCACTGCCACATTGAGAATCCGATTTCCTGTGCATACATGGAAAATGGCAGGATCATAGTTGTGACTTCCACTCAGATTCCGCATATTGTCCGGCGTGTGATCGGGCAGGCTCTTGGAATCCCATGGGGAAAGATCAGAGTCATTAAGCCATACATAGGTGGAGGATTCGGAAATAAGCAGGATGTGCTGTATGAACCGTTAAATGCGTTTCTTACCACGCAGGTTGGCGGCAGACCGGTCAAACTCGATATAACCAGAGAGGAAACTTTCTGCAACACCAGAACCCGTCATTCTATTGAGTATGATCTGACGGCAGGTGTTGACAGTGAGGGGCATCTTCTGGCAAAGGATATGCTGGCTATTTCCAATCAGGGAGCATATGCCTCCCATGGACACGCCATAGCAGCCAATGGCCTGACTGCCTGGAGGCTGCAGTATGCATGTCCGAATATCAAAGGAGAGGCATATACTGTCTATACGAATACACCGGTAGGCGGAGCGATGCGTGGATACGGGATCCCGCAGGTATGTTTTGCAATTGAGTGCTTTATGGATGATATTGCAAAAGAGATCGGGATGGATCCTCTGGAGTTCAGAAAGAAAAATCTTATCAAAGGATATTATGAGGATGCTTACCTGAAGCCAATCGCAGCAAACACCAACGGGATTTTTGAATGTCTGGAAAAAGGTGCAGATTATATCCACTGGGAAGAAAAACGAAAAGAATATACAAACCAGACAGGTAATATCCGCAGAGGCGTCGGAATGTCACTTTTCTCCTATAAGACAGGTGTATGGCCAATCTCACTGGAAATTGCAGGTGCAAGAATGACTCTGAATCAGGATGGAAGTGTTGGACTGATGCTGGGAGCTACTGAAATCGGTCAGGGCGCTGATACGGTATTTTCCCAGATGACGGCTGAGGTTTTAAATATGGATATCAGTGATATTCATATCCAGACAGTCCAGGATACTGATGTAACACCATTTGATACCGGTGCCTATGCATCCAGACAGTCATTTGTAACAGGAACAGTTGTTAAAGACTGCGCAAATCTTCTGAAGGAAAAGATTCTGGATTATGCAAAAGAGCTGTTGCCTGAAGAGACAAGGAAACTGAGGCTTGATCATGGGTGGATCATGGCAGGAAAGGATCCGGCAATATCTCTTGGAAATCTTGCATTGGAAAGTTATTACAGTCTTGGCAATTCTTCTGTTATTACAGCAGAGGTTTCCGAGCAGGTAAAGAAAAATACGATTGCCACAGGATGCTGCTTTGCTGAAGTGGAAGTTGATATAAAGCTTGGCAAGATCAAAATCCTTCATATCATTAATGTGCATGACAGCGGTAAGCTTATTAATCCGAAACTGGCTGAAATGCAGGTACAGGGCGGTATGTCTATGGGAATGGGATACGGTCTGTCGGAGCAGCTCATTCTGGATGAGAAAACAGGAAGACCACTGAACGGAACCCTGTTGGACTATAAACTGATGACAATGATGGATACTCCTGATATCAAGGCAGATTTTGTGGAACTTGATGATCCGATTGGACCTTTCGGAAACAAAGCACTGGGTGAACCGCCGGCAATTCCGGGCGCACCGGCAATCCGTAATGCAGTACTTCATGCAACAGGTGTAGCCTTTAATGAAAATCCTCTGACACCACAGAGACTGATCGATGGCTTTATAAGGGCCGGACTTATTTAGAGGGGAGGGGATTTTATGTACGATATTGAGAACTATTATCAGGCTAAAAGTGTAAAAGATGCTGTGAGATTACTGAATGAACATCCGGATGCCAGGATCATTTCAGGAGGAAGTGATGTACTGATCAAGATCCGGGAGGGAAAATTTGCCGGAACTTCTCTGGTGAGCATCCATGGGATCAAAGAAATCCAGGGTGTAAAAATGGCGGATAACGGAGATATTTATATTGGTGCCGGAACTGTCTTCTCACATATAACAAATGATGCAATTATCAGGAAATATATTCCGGTTCTTGGCGAGGCTGTAGATCAGGTAGGAGGACCACAGGTACGAAATATTGGTACTATCGGTGGAAACATCTGCAACGGAGCAGTCAGTGCGGACAGTGCACCGACCGTATTTTCCCTGAACGCACTGCTGAGGCTGGAAGATGGAAAGGAAGGCCGTCTTGTACCTGTAAAAGATTTCTATCTTGGACCCGGCAGGGTGGATCTGCGGCAGGGAGAGATCCTGACCTATGTGATCATTCCTGCAAAAGAATATGAAGGGTATCATGGTCATTATATTAAGTATTCCATGCGAAATGCCATGGATATCGCAACGATCAGCTGTAGTGTGATGAGCAAGGTAAATCAACAGGCAGGAGTGATAGAAGATGTGCGCATTACCTTTGGAGTTGCAGCTCCGGTTCCGTACCGCTGCACAAAGGCAGAAGAGGCTTTGAAGGGCATGAAGATAGAAGAAAGCCTGTATGAAAAGACAGCACAGCTGATTCGGGAGGAAATCAATCCGAGAGATTCCTGGAGAGCATCCAGGGCATTTCGTCTTCAGATCGGCGGAGAAATTGCGGCACGGGCATTGAGACGTACCGTAGAACTTGCAGGAGGTGACCGCATATGAAAAAGCAGATGCAGCTTGTACGATGTACAGTAAACGGAAGAGAAGTTGAAGAATATGTAGATGTAAGGGAGTCACTGCTTGATATGCTTCGCAACCGCCTTGGACTGACTTCTGTAAAAAAGGGCTGTGAAGTAGGAGAATGTGGTGCCTGTACAGTAATCATAGACGGAGAGACTATTGACTCCTGTATTTATCTGGCAGTCTGGGCGGAGGGTAAAAATATCCGTACACTGGAAGGTCTGGAGAAAAACGGAGAACTTACCAGGATTCAGGAGGCATTTATCGAAGAAGGTGCCATACAGTGCGGTTTCTGCACTCCCGGATTTATCATGTCTGCCACTGTTTTACTGGAACGTGGAGAGAAATTATCAAGAGATGCGATTCGGAAACATATGGCAGGAAATCTCTGCCGCTGCACAGGTTATGAGAACATTGTAAATGCGGTGGAAAAAGTAATGGATGAAAATGAGACAAGACGAGGAAAGACAGTAAGATGACAAACAGATACACAAATGTCCCAAAATCTGACAATAAACCGGAAAATGTTGTAATAATAAGAGGTGGCGGTGATCTGGCCAGCGGTACGATCCACAGATTATACCGATGCGGCTACCGTCTTCTGGTACTGGAATGTGAGAAACCCACTGCGATCAGGCGAATGGTTTCTTTTTGCGAGGCTGTTTACGACGGGCAGTCTTCTGTGGAAGGAGTTCTCTGCAGAAAAGTTGACAGTGTAGAGGAATGCGAGGCAGTCTGGAAAGCCGGGGAGATTCCTCTTATGGCAGACACAGAAGGAACTGTCCTTAAGAAATACAGACCTGCAGCACTGATAGATGCAATTCTTGCAAAAAAGAATCTTGGAACAACCAGAGAGATGGCAGATCTAACCGTTGGTCTTGGACCGGGATTTGTGGCAGGTGAGGATGTGGATTATGTAGTGGAGACTATGAGAGGCCACAATCTTGCCAGAATCATCACAAAAGGCGCTGCTATGCCAAACACAGGAGTTCCGGGTATCATTGGAGGATTTGGAAAAGAGCGCGTGCTCCATGCTCCTGCTGCAGGGAAAATCCATTGTATCTCAAAGATTGCAGATATCGTGGAGAAGGATCAGGTCCTTGCCTGGATCGGAGATACACCTGTCAGGGCTTCTCTTACAGGAGTTTTGCGTGGCATGATCAGAGATGGATTTACAGTGCCGAAGGGGATGAAAATTGCAGATATTGATCCGCGCAAAGAACAAAAGAAAAACTGTTTCACGATTTCCGACAAAGCCCGCTGTATTGCCGGCAGTGTATTGGAAATCCTGCTTTCAGAAGGAGTGATGCCATATGAAGCACCAGGTCGATTTTCTGGAACTGCTGCAGATTGATTATGAAAAATACCCTGTGATCGCTGTAGTTGGCGGCGGCGGCAAAACCAGCCTGATCTACCGTCTTACAGATGAACTGATCGATAAGGGAAAGAGAGTGATCATTACCACGACCACCCATATGGCAGGAGAATCTGAACTTCCGTTTGCCAGGGGCGGAGATGCAGTCAGGGTAAAAGAACTTCTGGACAAAGAAAGATATGTGATTGCTGCGGAATATGAGGAGGACACAGGTAAATATGCGTCTCTGACAGATGAAAAACTGGAAGAACTGAGAGAATTATGCGATGTAATGCTTGTGGAAGCGGACGGAGCAAAGCATCATCCGGTAAAAGTCCCGGAGAAATGGGAGCCTGTAATCCCCAGATGTGCGGACATTGTGATTAGTGTGATCGGGCTGGACTGTCTGGGGCAGCCAATCAGTCAGAGTGCTTACCGTATGGAACGTACCTCGGAATTTCTCAGGAAAAGTCTGGAAGCTCCGATCACTGAAGAAGATATTGTAAAGATTGCGACTTCTATCTGCGGACTTTTTAAGGATGTGGAAGAAAGAGTATACAGAGTGTATCTGAACAAGTCAGATATACTCAGAGAGAAAGAACCTGCAGAGCACATTGTTGAGGAACTGGAAAGGAAGAATACAGTAGCGGCTTACGGAAGCCTTTTGGAGGAATAAATTATTTTGAAAATTGCAATGATCATGCTGGCGGCTGGAAACAGCCGCCGTTTTGGGGCAAATAAACTGTTATATGAAATAGACGGAATACCTATGTATCGACATGTGCTGGAACAACTGGATGATACAAAGAAGAAAATAGAAAATATCTATTCGGAATATTCAGATATTACAGAGGATAATAATAATGATAATAATTCAGATATTGTTCAGTTAAATAACCTGTACAGAAATAATATTACAGCAAAAATAATCTGTAATATTATTGTTATTACTCAATATGATGCCATTGCAGAAGCAGCAAAAACAAAGGAAATACAGGTTTTGTATAATCCCCATCCGGAAGATGGAATTTCTTCCTCTGTAAAAATCGGTCTGAATGCCAGCCTGGATGCAGATGCAGTGCTTTTTACTGTGTCTGATCAGCCCTGGCTTACCAGCGAGACAATCTGTGAACTGATCCATGTGTTTTTAAACACTTCCAAAGGAATCGCCTGTGTTTCCTGTCAGGGGAAAATGGGAAATCCATGTATTTTTGACAGGAAATATTACAATGAGCTGCTTTCTCTGGAAGGGGATAAAGGCGGTAAAAAAGTGATCATGAAACATCTGGATGATACGCAGATTTATGAGATAGAAGCAGGCAGGGAACTGGAAGATATTGATTATTATGAATCTATAGCAGTCCACTAGTACATCGTTTCGTAAATAACTATACCAATCGCGTAGGATGCGGATTCGAGTGTGCTGGTATAAAAACGCAGGCGTAGCGGGCTACGCTGAGGCTTTTAGACCTGTGCAATCGGATTCGCAGACAAGTGAGTGGTATAGTTATTTCGAAAACGATGTACTAAAGCGTGTCTGAAAAATGCTTTCCGCAAGATGTATGTCAAAATATACCGAAAAGTGGGGCGTGCAGATTGCAGGAATGATTTTCCAGACACTCTGGTCCACTCATCACAAAAAAAGTTCCGGGCGAGGTCACCGGAACTTTTTTTGCGCAATTATTTCGCTATATGGCAGATATCCTGAATATGTGGCAGTTATATATATCAGTATTAAACAGCTGATATATGATAAGATATCTGCTGAACAGATTAAAGATGGATTTTGGTTCCGGTTTTTCCCTGGATACCGTCTTTGGCTTTCTGAAGTAAAGTGATCATGGCAGTTCTTCCTTCTTTGGAGCTTGCAAAATCAACGGCAGCCTGAACTTTCGGGAGCATGGAACCTGGGGCAAACTGTCCCTCATTAATATATTTCTTAGCGTCATCTACAGTGATGTCATCCAGCCATTCTTCGTTTTCCTTGCCGAAGTTTACAGCAACCTTCTCCACTGCTGTAAGAATGATAAGCATATCTGCATCCAGCTCTTTGGCCAGGAGACAGCTTGCATAATCCTTATCAATAACTGCTGATGCACCTTTGAGATGATGTCCGTTAAGAACAACGGGAATTCCGCCGCCACCGCAGCAGATAACGATTTTATTTGCATCCACAAGACTGTTGATCGCATCCTGTTCAACGATTTCAACAGGCTTTGGAGATGCAACTACACGACGATAACCACGCCCTGCGTCTTCTTTCATGATATGTCCATATGCCTTGGCCTGATGGTCTGCTTCCTCTTTTGTCAGGAATTTGCCGATCGGCTTGGATGGATTTTCAAAAGCAGGATCATTGGGATCTACACGAACCTGAGTGACAACAGTGACGACAGGTGTGCGGACAAATCCTCTGATTCGAAGTTCCTCTCTCAAAGCATTCTGCAGATCATATCCGATGTAAGCCTGACTCATGGCAACACAGACAGAGAGAGGAGTGTTTGGCTGATTCTCATCTTCTCTGGAGAGAGCAGACATGGCATTGTTGATCATGCCAACCTGTGGCCCGTTTCCATGTACAACAACAACCTGATGACCTTCTTCGATCAGATCGCATAATGCTTTTGCAGTAGTTTTTACAGCTACCATCTGTTCCGGGAGAGTATTTCCCAGAGCGTTCCCACCGAGCGCAATAACGATTCTTTTTCTTGTAAACATTTGTAAAAACCTCCTGATTTTAAAGGCAAAGAGGGCCGCCGCAATAAAGATTGTGTGCTTTCTGCGACAGCCCCGCCTGCTATACAATATGATGAGTACTATTTTTCAATATATTTAAATTCTGAAACTGCTTTCAAAATTAAATATCTGTTTGAAAGCAGCTGGAATATTACTGCAATCCAACTGTTAATCTGCGCCTGATTATTTCAGGATTCTTGGAGCTGCTTTGACTTCAAGTTTCTTCAGGATATCCTGTGGATTTTCAAATTTGGAAAGCATGATCATAGCAGCGATGATGTATGGTTTGAAGCTTGCTTCTTTGTATAACGGGATTCTGTAACGATCGAATACAGAAGCGTCAACCTCACCTGTTTCGCAGCTTACACCTGTAATATCAGCCGGCAGGCAGTGCAGGTAAAGAGCTTTTCCGTCTTTTGTTGTTTTCATAAGTTCTTCTGTGCAGGCCCAGTCTTTGTGCTGTGCATTCTGTGCAAGAAGTTCTTTCTCTAATTTATCGATTCCGTCGAAGTCGCCTTCTGCATAAAGGTCTGTACGTTTTTCCATAGCTGCAAATGGAGCCCAGCTCTTTGGATATACGATATCAGCATCTTTGAAAGCTTCAGCCATATCGTTTGTCTTTGTGAAGGATCCGCCGTTTTTCTCAGCATTCTTTTTGGCGATCTCTTCAACTTCCGGCATTACATCATATCCTTCCGGATGAGCAAGAACAACGTCCATGCCGAAACGTGTCATCAGACCGATAACGCCCTGCGGAACGGAGAGTGGTTTACCATAGGATGGAGAGTAAGCCCATGTCATAGCAATCTTTTTGCCTTTCAGATTCTCAACACCGCCGAATTCATGGATGATGTGGAGCATATCTGCCATACACTGTGTCGGATGGTCAACGTCGCACTGAAGGTTTACAAGAGTAGGTCTCTGCTCAAGGATACCGTCTTTGTTTCCTTCTGTAACAGCTTCCATGAATTCTTTCTGGTAAGCATGTCCTTTTCCGATATACATATCATCACGGATACCGATCACATCAGCCATGAAAGATACCATGTTTGCTGTTTCGCGAACAGTTTCACCATGAGCGATTTGAGATTTCTTTTCATCAAGATCCTGTACTTCCAGACCAAGAAGGTTACATGCGGAAGCAAAAGAGAAACGTGTACGTGTGGAGTTATCGCGGAAGATAGAGATTCCAAGACCACTCTCGAATACTTTTGTGGAGATATTGTTCTCTCTCATGAAACGGAGAGCATCAGCAACTGTGAAAACAGCTTCCAGTTCATCATCTGTTTTGTCCCATGTCCAGAAGAAATCGTTGTTGTACATTTCTTTGAAGTTTAAGCTGTTTAATTTATCAATGTAATCCTGTAATGTTTTCATAAAATCAATACCTGCTATGCTTTGATAGCTTATCCTTTCCTGATATGAAATAATTGAATTTCTGCGTTTGGCAGAACACCGGTTATCCGGCTGTATCTGTTTATCTTGTGTCCCTGCCTGTTACAGCAGGGATTCTGTCCGGACACATATTAAGCCTTTAGGATGATAGGAAATCCGTCGCCTAAAAAATTTGAAAATTTATTTATTATTTGCAGTATGCAGTTGGAAGAGCAGCGTATACAGCAGCGCATCTTACAAGGTCGATCTTCCATGTTTTTTCGTTCGGAGCATGAGCCTGTGCTTCTGCACCAGGTCCGAATCCGATACAAGGAATGCTGTTACGTCCCATGATTGTTACACCGTTAGTAGAGAATGTCCATTTGTCTGTAAGCGGACGAGCTTTTCTCATGCCTTCTGTCTCAGCATTTCCGAGACGCTCTTCGCCGTACAGTCCTTTATATGCTTCTTCCAGAGCCTGTGTTACTTTGTGATCTTTCGGGATTACCCATGTCGGGAAGTAGCACTCGATCGGATATACAAGGTCTGTATAGGACGGACGGTTGTATTCATACATGGATACTGTTACGTCGTCGCCATATTTCTGTACAGCCGGAAGAGCACGGATCTCATCCAGGCAGCTTTCCCATGTTTCGCCTGCTGTCATACGACGGTCAAGAGATACAGAGCAGGAGTCAGCTACTGCACAGCGGCTTGGAGATGTGAAGAAGATTTCGGAAGTAGTAACAGTGCCACGTCCAAGGAAACGTGCTTCTTCCCATTCAGGGTTGTATTTCTCATCAAGCATTTTTACAAGACCTTTGATCTCTGTGGTATCAGCAGCATCGTTTTCGTTTAATGCGCGGATATCCTGGAGAATATCAGCCATTTTGTAGATTGCATTGTCACCACGTTCCGGAGCGGAACCATGGCAGGAAACACCCTTTACATCTACGCGGATTTCCATACGTCCACGCTGTCCTCTGTAGATACCGCCGTCTGTTGGTTCTGTGGAAACAACGAATTCAGGACGAACACCATCTTCATGGATGATGTACTGCCAGCAGAGACCGTCACAGTCTTCTTCCTGTACAGTACCTGTCACAAGTACCTGATATTTATCGTTTAAAAGACCAAGGTCTTTCATGATCTTAGCACCGTATACTGCAGAAACAATACCGCCCATCTGGTCAGATGTTCCACGTCCGCCGATTTCTTCATCAGATTCGAAACCTTCGTATGGATCAAATTCCCAGTTCTTGATATTACCGATACCGACTGTATCAATATGAGCGTCAAAACCAATGAGAGTTTTACCTGTTCCCATGTAGCCGAGGATATTGCCCATCGGATCGATCTGAACTTTGTCGAATCCGACTTTTTCCATTTCCTCTTTGATTCTCATGATATGTCCTTTTTCTCCGCAGCTTTCGCCAGGAATGCGAACCAGATCGCGAAGGAACTTAGTCATATCATCCTTATAACCCATTGCAGCTTCGTTAATTTTTGCGTAATCCATTTTTTTACCCTCCCAATATGTATAAAATATTATGATGTTAGGGTCAAAAGGTATTTTGCCCCTAATCTGATATCATATTATTAGTTACTGGTATATCATTTTCGAGATAACCATACCACTTACCTGTCTGTGTTCACCAAAAACATCATTTACTTAAAGATTCGTCTGTTCCGTATAATCCGTCCCATACGATCTCGCGGTAGCGAACAGGATCAGTGTCACCTTCTGTGGAAATAACAAGTACTACGGAATTCTCATCCAGTTTCAGCGCTTCTTTTAAGTCTTTTGCATCTTCATCGTGAAGAGCAGTGAAGCAGAAACCAAGCGGAACGGAACCGGATTCACCGGAGACAACGCGTGGATCATCTCCCAGTGGATTAGCGTAGATACGTGTTGCCTTTGCGCTCATCCAGTCAGGACAGGATGCAAATACATCTACGTGATTTTTCAGGATATCCCATCCGATCGTATTTCCCTCACCGCATGCAAGACCGGCCATAATTGTCTGAAGATCACCTGTAACATTTACCAGATTTCCTGTCTTTGCAACAGCGGAGCGGTACAGGCAGTCAGCAGCACTTGCTTCACAGACAGCCATAACCGGCGGGTTATCTTTATATTTATGAGCAAAATAACCGACTACGGCACCTGCTAAAGAACCAACACCGGCCTGAACAAATACATGTGTTGGACGTTCAACACCCATTTCTTTTAACTGCTGGTCAGCCTCAAGAACCAGTGTTCCGTATCCCTGCATGATCCAGGATGGAATTTCTTCATATCCGTCCCATGCGGTATCCTGAACGATGATACCATGTTCTGTTTTGGCAGCTTCTGCTGCAGCCATTCTTACGCAGTCATCATAGTTTACTTCTTCGATCGTAACAGTAGCACCTTCTTTGGCAATGTTATCGAAACGAGTCTTTGTTGTTCCCTTAGGCATTCTTACAACTGCTTTCTGTCCAAGGCGGTTAGCTGCCCATGCAACTCCACGTCCATGATTACCGTCTGTTGCAGTAAAGAATGTAGCCTGTCCGAATTCTTCTCTTAATTTATCAGAAGAGAGAACATTGTATGGCAGCTCGCTGATATCACGTCCAAGTTCTTTTGCGATATAGCGGCCCATTGCATAAGAACCTCCAAGTACTTTGAAAGCATTTAAGCCAAAGCGATAGGATTCATCCTTACAGAAAATATTTTTTACTCCTAAATATTTCGCAAGGGATGAAAGGTTCTGAAGAGGCGTCACACTGTACTGTGGGAAACTTCTGTGGAACTCATTTGCTTTCTTTACATTTTCTTCGGACATCAGTTCCAGGTGTTTATCATCTGATTTCGGAACCTCGTTTACAGTCCATTTTAATCCTTCTGTCATAAAATGACCTCCCTTAAAAATTATCATTTGGTTTCCTTAACTTGTGATTCTATCATACCATATATTTTAAAAATTGCAATAGAAAAATACAAAAATTTTTAGGTTTTTCAAAAAAAAATTAGGTTTCATAATTTGTACATTGATATAAGGATTTGGATATGATAAAATAATGAGTAATGTTCGTTTTATTTTTACAGGATAGACAGTAAAGTGGGTATAAAAGAGCAATACAAAAGATACAGAAGAGGAGAAAATATTATGGCAGTATTTCATGCATTCCGGGCACTTCGACCTACACCGGAAAAGGCTGCTGATGTGGCAGCACTTCCATATGATGTGGTAAACCGTGAAGAAGCAAAATCAATCGGAGATGAGAATCCCCTGTCCTTTCTTCATATTGACAGACCGGAAATGGATCTGGAACCTGAGACAGATCTGTATGATGATCGGGTTTATGAAAAAGCAAAAGAAAATCTTGACAATATGGAAGAAAAGGGAATTCTTGTTCAGGATCAGAAGGCCTGTTACTATATATATGAACTTGTAAGAAAAGGAAAGACACAGACCGGTATCGTAGGATGCAGTTCCATTGATGATTATATGAATGGTGTAGTGAAGAAACATGAGCTTACCAGAGAAGATAAGGAACAGGACAGAATCCACCATGTAGATTCCTGTAATGCAAATACCGGTCCTATTTTTCTGGCATGCAGATATCCGGATTCTCTGCTTACACTGATGAATAACTGGAAAGATCATCATGAAGCAGCATATGATTTTACAGAAGAGGATCAGATTACACACAGAGTATGGGTGATTGATGAAGATGAGGTCATTTCTGAAATAAATAAGGAATTTGCAGGGGTTGATTCTCTGTACATCGCAGATGGACATCACCGCGCAGCTTCCGCTGTAAAAGTAGGTTTAAAGAGAAGAGAACAGAATCCGGGATATACAGGGGAGGAAGAGTTTAATTATTTCCTGTCTGTTGTATTTCCCTATGACCAGCTCTGCATTCTTCCTTATAACAGGATTGTAAAAGATTTGAACGGCCTGACTGTAAAGGCATTTCTGGGCGCCCTGAAGTTCAACTTTGAACTGATGCTGATGCCGGGATTTCCATGCAAGCCTGTAGAGAAGCATTGTATGGGAATGTATGTGGACGGACAGTGGTATCACCTGAAAGCATGGCCGGATATCTATGATAAGAAGGACGTGGTCGGACAGCTGGATGTATCCATTCTTCAGGAAAAAGTCCTCAGACCAGTCCTGGGAATCGAAGATCCGCGCACAGACCAGAGAATCTCCTTTGTGGGCGGAAGCCATAAGGCAGCAGAGCTGGCAGAGATTGCGGACAGAACCGGCGGTGTAGCCTTTGTCATGTACCCGACATCTATGGAAGACCTGATGAAGATTGCAGACGAGAACAAATTAATGCCCCCAAAATCCACCTGGTTTGAGCCAAAGCTTCGGAGTGGGCTGTTTATACATAAGTTATAATTTGCCGAAGATGTCTTATAAAAATATTATAATAATTTCGCTGTAGACTTTTTCTTCCTTCAATGGTACAATTGGTTCTATACAAAAGAGAACGAAACGTACTATAACGAAAGGAGGGAAGAATGTGGAAGATGCGGAATTGAGAAATATCCTTTTTTCTATACAGGGAAGCATTGCCGGTTTTCAAAATGATATGTCCGATGTAAAGAACGATATCGCAGATATGAAGACAGATATTGCAAACATGAAGACGGATATCACGAACATGAAGACGGATATCACGAACATGAAGACGGATATCACGAACATGAAGGCAGATATCACAAACATGAAGACAGATATTGCGAACATGAAGACGGATATCACAAACATGAAGACGGATATCACGAACATGAAGGCAGATATCACAAACATGAAGACGGATATCACGAACATGAAGGCAGATATCACGAACATGAAATCAGATATTGTGCAACTCAAGGGAAGCGTAAAAACTATAGAACTTAAACTGGAAAATGAAATTGACAGAAAAATATCTGCCCTATTTGATGCACGTATGGATGAGCTTCGCTATAGAAAGGAGAATAAGGAAACTCGAGAGAAAGTTTTTGAACTGGATATGCGTGTAGACAATTTGGAAAAAGCCATCATGCCAGCGTAACTGTAACAGATGATTGTAAGGCTTGTACATAGGATAAACAGGAAGAAATTTTATAACATAAAAAAGTACATGAAATTTCTTCCTGCTAAATTTGTATAATTTTTGTGAATTTTTCAAAAAACAGTTGAAATCACAGAAATAATTTGTTATACTAACTTGCGTTACGGGGTATGGCGTAGCTTGGTAGCGCGCACGGCTGGGGGCCGTGAGGTCGCAGGTTCAAATCCTGTTGCCCCGACTGACATATGGTTAAATCGTTTGTAGTATATTTACAATGAATGATTCAGACGTATGTTCATTTCATTTCAAAAAAGCCAAATAAAGTTATAAGTAAAATGCAATGATAAGGAATAGTACACCCGGACCGGAGCACAGAGAACTGCTGGTTGCTGAGAAGCAGTGGAAGGAAATTGTGGAACTCGCCTTTGAGCAGCTGCCTGAAATTATACAAGAGTAGGTGCAGACGGTTTCCACCGTTATATGGAGAGGATATAAGAATACCGGATATCCGGAGATTCCGTATCCCATGAGTGTATGACATTGTTCATAAATAAGAGTGGTACCGCGTAAGATGATAATATCTTTCGTCTCTTGCAGATAAGTCTGTGGAGATGGAAGATTTTTTTATGTCTTTTTACAGTCAATCCCCACAGTCCAAACATAATATTTACATAACGGAGGAAGAAAAAATGATGAATCCAAGCAAATATCAGAGACAGTATTTTATGCCGCCTGTTAAATGCATGAAATGGGCAGAAAAAGAATATGTGGACAAAGCACCTGTCTGGTGTTCTGTAGACCTTCGTGACGGTAATCAGGCACTGGTGATTCCGATGAGTCTGGAACAGAAAATTGAATTCTTTAAACTTCTTGTAAAAATCGGTTTCAAAGAAATTGAAGTAGGTTTCCCGGCTGCTTCTGAAACAGAATATGAATTTCTGCGTACCCTGATCGAGCAGAATCTGATCCCACAGGATGTAACTATTCAGGTTCTGACTCAGGCCAGAGAGCATATCATCCGCAAAACTTTTGAAGCTGTCAAAGGCGCACCGAAGGCAATTGTACATGTATACAATTCCACCTCTGTAGCTCAGAGAGAACAGGTATTTAAGAAATCCAAAGAAGAAATCTTAAAGATTGCAGTGGATGGTGCCGCATTATTAAAGAAACTGGCTGATGAAACAGAAGGAAATTTCCAGTTTGAGTACAGCCCTGAAAGCTTTACAGGCACAGAACCGGAATACGCTCTGGAAGTATGCAATGCAGTTCTTGATGTATGGCAGCCTACAGCAGATAACAAATGCATCATCAATCTGCCTGTAACTGTACAGCATTCCATGCCGCATGTATATGCAAGCCAGGTAGAATATATGTGTGAAAATCTGAAATACCGCGAGAATGTAATCGTATCTCTCCATCCGCACAATGACAGAGGATGCGGTGTTGCAGATTCTGAAATGGGATTACTTGCAGGTGCAGACAGAATCGAGGGTACTCTGTTCGGAAACGGTGAGCGTACCGGAAATGTAGATATTGTTACACTTGGCATGAATATGTATTCCCAGGGTGTAAATCCAAAACTTGACTTCTCTGATATGCCGCATATCTGTGAAATATATGAAGAATGTACCGGAATGAAAGTAGGCGAAAGAAGTCCGTACAGTGGTGCACTTGTATTTGCCGCATTTTCCGGCTCTCATCAGGATGCAATTGCCAAGGGTATGCACTGGAGAGATGACAAGGATCCGGATCACTGGAATGTTCCGTATCTTCCGATCGATCCGACAGATGTGGGAAGAAATTATGACGCAGATGTTATCCGCATCAACAGCCAGTCTGGTAAAGGTGGCGTGGGATATATCCTTGAGACCAAATTCGGTCTTAACCTTCCTCCGAAAATGCGTGAGGCAATGGGATATGCCACAAAAGCTGTTTCAGACCACAAACATAAAGAGCTTCATCCTGACGAAATTTTCAATCTGTTTAAACAGACCTTTGAGAATATCACAGAACCGTACAGTATCAATGAAGTACATTTCCAGCAGAAAGATGGTGGTATTGTAACAAAAGTTACCTCTACTTTCCGCGGAAAGACAATCACTACAGAGGCATCCGGTAACGGACGTCTTGATGCAGTCAGCAATGCACTGAAGAAGGCATATGAGCTGAAATATTCCCTGGAAACATATCAGGAGCATGCGCTGGAGCGCAGTTCAAGTTCCAAAGCTATTGCTTATGTCGGTATCAAAAAGCCGGATGGAACCCTTGCCTGGGGTGCAGGCGTAGACGCAGATATCATTCGCGCATCTATTGATGCACTTGTAACAGCGATCAATAACCGTTAGATTGTTCCGACACGCCCGATTCTTTTTTACTGTATTTTGGCTTCTGCAGGTCAGGCTAATATCCGCTTGGTAAGGAATAATATAGTTTACATAAAACATCAAAAATCAGATACCGGTCAGATTGTCCAGAGGACTTCCTGACCGGTATTTTTTTGTATTTATAAAAATACAAGAAAGTCTTAATGTACGCGATAAAGTACAATAAAGAAGCAAACTCCGATGAAAAGCTATCAGAATTGTATTTAATTAAAATCATAAAGGAAATTAATTGACATAACACTCATGTTTACGTATACTGACAGCGTGGACAGAAAAGTGTCCTAAATAAGTACAATTTACATTTTATTATCTCACTCCAGGCCAGTGAGAAATGCGCGGAAATATTTTAGAGAAAGAGGTAAAAGAATGAAAAATTTCGAACAGTGGAATGGCTTTAAGGGCAACCGTTGGAAAGAAAAAATCGATGTACGTAACTTTATTGGAATGAACTATACACCATATGACGGTGATGCTTCTTTCCTGGAAGGACCTACAGAAGCTACAAACAAACTGTGGGGCAAGCTCCAGGCACTTCAGAAAGAAGAACGTGCCAAAGGCGGAGTTCTTGATATGGAGACAGAGGTAGTTACATCTCTGACAGCATATGGTCCCGGATATATTGATGAAGAAACAAAAGACCTTGAAAAAGTTGTTGGTCTTCAGACAGATAAACCTCTGAAACGTGCTTTCATGCCATACGGCGGTATCAAAATGGCAGAGCAGGCTTGTGAAACTTACGGATATAAAGTAAGTGACAAGATTAAAGATGTTTTCCACAACTATGAATTTAAAACTCACAACCAGGGTGTATTTGATATCTACACACCTGAGATGAAAGTAGCACGTCACAACAAGATCCTTACAGGTCTTCCGGATACTTACGGACGTGGACGTATCGTTGGCGACTACAGACGTGTGGCTCTGTACGGAATCGACGCTCTGATCGAAGGAAAACAGAAAGACTTCGCAGCATGCGACCGTCAGGGTATGAGACGTTATGACTTCCAGCTTCGTGAAGAGATCGCTGATCAGATCCGTGCTCTGAAAGGCATGAAAGTTATGGCTGAATCTTATGGATATGATATCTCCAAACCGGCCAAAGATGCAAGAGAAGCTTTCCAGTGGCTGTACTTCGGATATCTTGCAGCCATCAAAACTCAGAACGGTGCTGCAATGAGTGTCGGACGTATTTCTACATTCCTTGATATTTATATTGAAAGAGATCTTCAGAACGGAACTCTTACAGAGAAAGAAGCTCAGGAGCTTGTTGACCACATGGTAATGAAATTCCGTATGGTTAAATTTGCACGTATCCCTTCTTACAATCAGTTATTCTCCGGTGACCCGGTATGGGCAACTCTGGAAGTAGCAGGTATGGGACAGGACGGACGTTCCATGGTAACAAAGAACGACTATCGTTTCCTGCACACACTGGAAGATATGGGACCGGCTCCGGAACCAAACCTTACAGTACTTTATTCTTCAAGACTGCCTGAGAACTTCAAGAAATATGCTGCAAATATTTCTGTTACAACAAGTTCTGTTCAGTATGAGAATGATGATGTTATGCGTCCGGTATGGGGCGATGACTACAGCATCTGCTGCTGTGTATCTGCTACAGAGACAGGTAAAGAGATGCAGTTCTTCGGCGCTCGTGCAAACCTTGCAAAATGCCTTCTTTATGCGATCAACGGCGGTGTTGATGAGAAGACAAAACAGCAGGTAGGACCAAACTATCAGCCGATCACTTCTGAATATCTTGACTATGATGAAGTAATTGCAAAATATGACAAAATGATGGACTGGCTGGCTCATCTGTATGTCGGAACACTGAACATGATCCACTACATGCATGACAAATACTACTACGAAGCAGCAGAGATGGCTCTGATCGATACAAAGGTTGAGCGTTCTTTCGCAACAGGTATCGCAGGATTCTCTCATGTAGTAGACTCCCTGTCCGCTATCAAATATGCAAAAGTTAAAGCTATCCGTGATGAAGACGGTATTACAACAGATTTCCAGGTTGAGGGTGACTTCCCACGTTATGGTAATGATGATGACAGAGCAGACGAGATTGCAACAACTCTTCTGTCTACATTCCTTGAGAAACTGAAACACATCCATACTTACCGTGATTCCAAGCCAACCACATCTATCCTTACTATTACTTCCAACGTTGTTTATGGTAAGGCTACGGGATCTCTTCCGGATGGAAGAAAAGCAGGTGAACCTCTTGCACCTGGCGCAAACCCATCTTACGGTGCAGAGCAGAACGGTCTTCTTGCTTCCCTGAACTCTGTTGCCAAGCTTGACTATGAAGATGCTCTTGACGGTATCTCCAATACTCAGACAATCAATCCTGATGCTCTGGGACACAGTGATGACGAGCGTTCAGAGAATCTGGTACATGTACTTGACGGATACTTTGATCAGGGTGCTCATCACCTCAATGTAAACGTATTTGGTAAAGAGAAACTGATCGACGCTATGGAACATCCGGAAAAAGAAGAGTATGCAAACTTCACAATCCGTGTATCCGGATATGCTGTTAAGTTCATCGACCTTACAAGAGAGCAGCAGTTAGACGTTATTGCCAGAACCTGCCACGACAGAATGTAATTAATGGATGATGATATAATGGATAATAAACAGATAAAAGGCTATGTTCATTCTTTAGAAAGCTTCGGGTCCGTTGACGGACCCGGAGTAAGATATGTGATTTTTTTAAGCGGCTGTGCCATGAGATGTCAGTTCTGTCATAATCCGGATACCTGGAAGATGAAGCAGGGAGAGCTTTATACGGCAGATGAGCTTCTTAAGAAAGCTTTACGTTATAAGGGCTACTGGGGCAGCAAAGGCGGTATCACTGTAAGCGGTGGTGAGCCATTGCTTCAGATGGATTTTCTTACAGAATTTTTTAAGAAGGCAAAGGCAGAGGGTGTGCATACGAATCTTGATACCAGTGGAAATCCCTTCACTGATCAGGAACCATGGCATTCCGGGTGGCTGGAGCTTATGAAGTATACAGATCTTGTAATGCTTGATATCAAGCAGATTGACGAGCAGGAGCATATTAAGCTTACCGGTCATTCCAATAAGAATATTCTTGCGATGGCGCGGGAACTTTCTGATATGAAAAAACCTGTATGGATCCGTCATGTGCTTGTGCCGGGCGGAAGTGATAAGGATGAATATCTGCACCGGTTAGCTGATTTTATCCATACTCTTTCCAATGTGGAGAGAGTGGAGGTGCTCCCTTATCATACGCTTGGTAAGTTTAAATGGGAGAATCTGGGGCTTTCTTATCCACTGGAGGGGGTTAATCCTCCGACGCAGGAAAGGATTGATAATGCCCGGAAGATTCTTGGAGCTATCTGAGTAAAAATATATAGCTGTCATATCCTCTTTTTGGGGGTATGGCAGCTTTGTTTTTGGTTTAAAAAGGGGACGCGAAGCAGGCGTATAGTTGTACCGGATACGGTTTCGGCATCTAAGAGATTCTAAGCCCTCGAAAATCCGCTAAAAGCATGAGACGAAAAATCCGGAATTACTCGCTGTCGCTCAGACAAGGGACTTTTCGTCTCATAACGCAGATTTCCGAGGACTAAGAATCTCTAAGATGCCTGCAATGCATCCGGTACAACTATACGCCTGCTTCGCTGGTTTTGGTTAAGATATAATACAAGGTGGAGTGTGAATTATAAGAAGGACTTTGTTTATATAAAAATGAATTGAGACGTGAAATATATCCCCCGGGAGGGCTTGTTGGGGGGAGGGTGGATTTGATATAATTTTGGTCATATATGATTATAAATTGCATGCATGGAGGTTGGCATAAGGTGAAGGATTTATTATCGGAGATTGAGAGTTACTGGACTACCCGGGCTGAGGGGTATTCTGAAGTTAATCATAAGGAATTGAATGGGATGCAGAAGGGGGCATGGCTTGAGGTGTTGAAAGGGCAGTTCCCGGAGAAAGCGAAGGATGAAATTAAGATTTTGGATATCGGAACAGGACCTGGATTTTTTCCTGTTATTCTGGCTGAGGCGGGATATAAGGTGACTGCTGTTGATTATACGCAGGAGATGTTGGATACTGCGAAGAGGAATGCCGGTAATCTTTGTGAGCGGATTTCTTTTTATAAGATGGATGCTCAGAATCTGGAATTTGAGGATGGTGTGTTTGATGTTGTGATCAGCAGGAATCTGACATGGAATCTGAAGGATCCTAAGAGAGCTTATGAAGAGTGGTGTCGTGTACTGAAACTGGGCGGAAAGCTTCTTAATTTCGATGCAAACTGGTACGGTTATCTTTATGATGAGGAGAAACGCCTGTCTTATGAGGAAGACCGAAAGAGTGTGGAGAGTGAGCATCTGGATGATCATTACCTCTGTACGGATATTGACAGAATGGAGAAGATTGCACTACAGATGCCTCTTTCTTCTATTAACAGACCGTCCTGGGACAGGAAGTTTCTGAAGGAGAACGGGTTTGAATCTGTGGCAGTGGATACCGGGATCTGGCAGCGGGTGTGGAGTCAGGAAGAGAAGCTGAATTATCATTCTACGCCGATGTTTATGATCAGCGCTGTGAAGGAAGAGAAAAACGTCTGGTCCGAGAATGATGGAATGGGTGATTCTGATAGCGGATATGACAGGAAAAGAGATTTGGAGGATGCCATGCTGTGTGCTGCTCCGGGTATGAAAAAGAGTGGATTTCTGAGACTGGGCGGAGGTGAGTTTTCGCTTCCTTATACAGTAATCTGCGGTTCTCATCCCGGAAAGACAGTTCTGATCACCGCTGCGGTCCATGGAGGAGAATATGTGGGAATCCAGGCTGCTGTTGAGCTTGCGGATAAGCTGAAACCGGAGAAAATCCATGGAAGAGTGATTTTGGTTAAGACTGTGTGCAGGAAGGAATTTGAGGAGAGGAGCGGCAGTGTCTGCCCGGAGGATGATAAGAATCTGAATCGTGTATTTCCGGGAAATCCGCAGGGAACCAGGATGGACCGTCTGGCGTATGAGGTGGTTCAGAAGCTTCACAGTGCAGCAGATTATTATATTGATCTTCACAGCGGGGATGATTATGAGCAGCTTACGCCTTATATTTACTATGCCGGATGTGCAGATGAAGATGTGGTTCAGATGTCAAGGAAGATGGCAGAGCAGGCAGATGTTCCCTATATGGTAAAGTCTAATGTGGCATCCGGTGGTTCTTACAATTATGCTGCCGCATGTGGCATTCCCAGTGTTCTGATCGAACGTGGCCAGATGGGAAGCTGGAGTCCGGAGGAGGTTCATTCTACAAGAAAAGATGTGCGTAATATTCTGTGTGCGCTGGGTGTTTACGATGGCATGAGAAGTTACAGTAATTATTATCCCATGGAAATTGAAGATGTGCGTTATCAGTCTGCCAGTGTATCCGGGCTGTGGTATCCTGCCAAAAAACCGGGAGATATCATTAAGGTTGGAGAGTATCTTGGCTGTGTTAAGGATTATGAGGGAAATATTCTGGAGACAAGTTTATCCGATTTAAATGGAGTGGTTCTATATCAGGCGGGAAGTCTTCAGGTTATTAAGGATGGTCCGATGATCACATATGGCAGTTTCAGCAGAAGAAAGGATGAACGCAAGGAAAAGATCACAAATTACTGGACGAAAAGAAGCGACAGTTTTATGGAACAGAGAAGAGCTGAGCTTCACAGTGATATGGCTGATAAATGGCTGAAAGAGATCGGGACTTTTCTTCCTGATGGAAAATTAAGGATTCTGGATGTGGGATGCGGTGCAGGCTTCTTTTCCATTCTTTTAGCAAAACTGGGACATGAAGTTACAGGAATCGATCTGACACCGGATATGATCATTCATTCCAGGGAACTGGCAAAAGAAGAGAACGCCTCCTGTACGTTTGAAGTAATGGATGCGGAAAATCCGGATTTTCCTGATGGTACCTTTGATGTGATCGTGTCCAGAAATCTTACCTGGACACTTCCGGATGCAGCAAGAGCATATAAAGAATGGATTCGTGTGCTGAAAACGGGAGGAATCCTGATCAACGCAGATGCCAATTATGGTGCAGATGATTTCTCAGATACTGCTGATCTGCCTGCCAATCATGCTCATTTTACAGTAGGCGATGCCATGATGCAGGAATGCGAGGAAATTAAACGCCAGCTTCCTATCAGTTCCTATGTACGCCCTGCCTGGGATCTGGAGACACTGGGAAAACTGGGTATCAACAGATTCTCCATTGATCTGGGTATCAGCAGCAGAATTTATACAAAGAAAGATGAGTTTTATAATCCAACCCCTATGTTCCTGATCTGCGGCGAAAAAAATAAATGTAATAATTGAGAAAAATGAAGCATATATTAAAGGGAGATTTCATTGATGGAGCCTTCCTTTTTTTCTTTTTTGCAAGCTAAAATGTTACAAAAATATGAAAAAAAGCTTGACAAAATCAATTATATTAAATATAATTTTCTTATAAGTTACAGAAATGTTACAACCATAAAAACCTGTAATTAAAAAAACTCAAGGAATGATAAGTATGAAAGTTCAGAAAAAAGAGTCAAAACAGTCCGGCAATCCGGCGCGGAGTCTGATACTGGTTACAGTGTGTACCTGTACGGCGATTGCGTTTGCAGCAGGCGGCAGAATAGCAGATTTTAATGGAAAAAACAAAGTATATGCAGCTTCTGAAAATAGGGAGAAAACTTTTTCCTCTGATGCTGACGAAACAGATGTACTGCCAACAGGAATTGCAGGAGTAGTATCCGGAATGAATGATACAGCTTCTCCTAAAAAATCAGTCACACGTATCGGAACTTCCTGTGAACAGGTAATGGTCGGTCAGAGAATTAAAGTTATTGAAGATAATATGGCAGAATTTGATGTCAGCTCTTCTATGGAGAGCAGCATCAATGAGTTGGATGCAAGGACAGCGGCTCTTGCAGAGAGTGCCCGGATGATGTCGGATGAGGACTATGATACATTGCTTCATATTGTAGAGGCTGAAGCAGGTACTGAGGATGTCAAGGGACGCATTCTGGTTGCCAATGTGATCATGAACCGTATAAAGAATAAGGAATTTCCCGATACAGTCACAGAAGTGGTATGGCAGAATACCAATGGTGTTCCGCAGTTTTCGCCGACTTATGACGGACGTATCAATGAAGTAACTGTTACAGATGAGACAAGAGAAGCCGTCAGACAAGCTCTTGAAGGTGTGGATTATTCAGAAGGAGCACTGTTTTTTATCCAGAAATCTGAAGCTGAAAGCCAGAATGTCTCCTGGTTTGAGAAAGATCTGAAAAGGCTGTTTAAATACGGCGTACATGAATTTTATACCTATCCGGATTCAGCAGAAAGTTCCACAGGATCGTAATAAACGATACTCTTCATATAACTCATTTAACAGGATTGCGGTAATACTGCTCAAAATATGGACATATTCTTCGGGAACAAAAGAATATGTCCATATTTTTGATTTATAGTAATCAATCATAAAAAGACAGAAAAAAGAGAAATAATTTAGGATAGTATTTTGCTAAAGTATATGCTATAATGTGCTCAATTGGCGAAATGAATAACTGTAACTGTTCAGCGGTTTATTATTACTGCCAATATACTGAACAGTTACGAATAACTTTGGAAAGGCAGGAAATATCATGCAGGTATTATACAAAAGCACAAGAGGAAAAGAAGAAACCGTAACAGCTTCTATGGCTATTTTAAAGGGGCTTTCTGAGGATGGCGGCTTATTTGTGCCGACAGAGATTCCGAAGCTGGATGTCCCAATGGATGAGCTGGCAAAGATGAGCTATCAGGAGACAGCATATGAAGTAATGAAATGTTTCCTTACTGATTTTACAGAAGAAGAATTAAAGAACTGCATCAACAATGCCTATGATGAAAAATTTGATACAAAAGAAATTGCACCGCTTCATGAAGCAGACGGAGCTTATTTCCTTGAGCTGTATCATGGTGCGACCATTGCGTTTAAGGATATGGCATTATCAATTCTTCCACATCTTATGACTACAGCTGCTAAGAAGAATCAGGTAAAAAATGAGATTGTTATTCTTACCGCTACTTCCGGAGATACAGGTAAAGCGGCAATGGCCGGATTTGCAGATGTTCCGGGAACCAAGATCATCGTTTTCTATCCGAAACATGGTGTAAGTCCTATCCAGGAGAAACAGATGGTAACTCAGAAAGGCAACAATACATATGTTGTGGGAATTACCGGAAACTTTGACGATGCACAGACTGCCGTAAAGAAAATGTTCAATGATAAGGAACTGGAAGCAGAACTTGATGCTGCAGGATATCAGTTCTCATCTGCGAACTCTATCAATATCGGACGTCTGGTACCGCAGATCGTTTATTATGTATATGCATATGCATCACTTGTACGTCAGAGCAAGATCAAAGACGGTCAGGAGATTAATGTGGTAGTACCTACCGGAAACTTTGGAAATATCCTGGCTGCTTATTATGCAAAACAGATGGGACTTCCGGTTCACAAACTTATCTGTGCCTCCAATGATAACAAGGTTCTGTATGATTTCTTCCGCACAGGAACTTATGACAGAAAGCGTGACTTTATCCTTACAACCTCACCGTCCATGGATATTCTGATCTCCAGCAATCTGGAACGTCTGATCTACCGTATCGCAGGCGGTGATGCAAAAAAATGTGCAGAGCTGATGCAGTCTCTTACTGCAGGCGGCGAGTATACCATCACAGAAGACATGAAGGCACAGCTTGCAGACTTCTATGGCAATTACTGTACAGAAGACGAAACAGCAAAAACAATCGCAGAAATCTTCAAAGACAGTCATTATGTGATAGATACCCATACTGCAGTTGCAGCAGGTGTTTATGACAAATATGTAAAAGATACCAATGATACCACACCAACTGTCATTGCATCCACAGCAAGCCCATATAAATTTACAAGAAGTGTAATGGAAGCACTTGGAGCAGATACAGACGGTAAGGATGATTTTGCACTGGCTGATGAACTGAGTGCGCTTTCCGGAGTGAAACTTCCACAGGCAGTTGAGACGATCCGCACAGCACCGGTACTTCATAACCGGGTGGTAGATGCGCCGGATATGCCAAAGGCAGTAAAAGATATCCTTGGAATCCGATAATCTCCATATTATAAAAAAATATAATTAATTCTACATTTTATGTTGAAAAAGAACATATACTGGAGTATAATAAAAATCAGTTAAAAACAGTGAATATCCTGAAATGTACGAGGCCCCTTCTTTTTTTGAACCTACATCGACTTTAACGGGAACCCAACATCGCAGGCCGGATGTCAGGCCGTCATTATGCAGCGGAAGACAGAAGGTCTGTTGAGGATACCCACCTAGCTGCGGCTAGGCGTCAATGGGAAGGGAACGGCATTTCGGGAACTGTAAAAATGAGCCGTAGAGAGGCTCTTTTTTATTATCTTTTGGATTTAATATTATTTTATGATACGGGAGGTTGGAAACAATGAGTGTTTCTGAAAGAAAGTTCGGTGTATTACAGACTGGGGAAACAGTAAAAATTTTTCATCTGGAAAACAAATCCGGGGCATATGCGGAAGTGACAGATTTTGGAGCAATCCTGGTTAAGGTCTGCGTACCTGATAAAGATGGTACTTTAACAGACGTAGTACTTGGATATGATGATCTGGCATCTTATGAAGTAAATGGATGCTTTTTCGGTTCAACCATCGGCAGAAACGGAAACCGCATCGGCGGTGCGAAATTCTCTGTCAATGGCAAAGAAGTAGTTCTTGCTCAGAATGAGAATGACAATAATCTTCACAGCGGTCCTGACGGATTTGAAAAAAAGCTCTGGAAAGTGGCTGAGATTTCCGATGATAAAAACAGTGTTATATTTAACCGTATAAGTCCGGATGGCGAGAATGGTTTCCCGGGAGAATTTGATGTGTCTGTAAAATATGAGTTTACGGAAGACAACGAACTGAGGATCCATTATCAGGGAATCTGCGATGAGCCGACAGTTGCCAATATGACAAATCATTCTTATTTCAATCTGAATGGTGAGGGAAGCGGAACCGCCATGGATCAGTATCTTACAATCCATGCAAAATATTATACACCTGTAGCCGACAGTCATTCCATTCCTACAGGAGTGTATGAGGAAGTTGCAGGGACTCCCATGGATTTCAGAACTGCCAAACAGATCGGGCAGGATATTGAAGCAGAATTTGAGCAGCTGAAATTCACAGGCGGATATGACCACAATTATGTGACAGACAACTATGCAAAAGGAAACAGAAGACTGATCGCAACCGCATACAGTGATAAAACCGGAATTGCCATGGATGTCACTTCCGACTGTCCATGTGTACAGTTTTACGCAGCAAATTTTGTCGAAAATGAACATGGTAAAAATGGTCATACTTACAATAAGCGGGATGCTTTCTGTCTGGAAACGCAGGTTGAACCGAATGCGGTCAATGTTGAAGATTTCCACTCCCCGATTCTTAATGCAGGTGAACAGTATGATTCTGTGACTGCTTATCATTTCTACATCAGAAAGTAAAAATCTGACCATAAAACTAATTACATATTGATCCGGTTTTTTTCATATCTACAGCGTTCCAGCATGAAAAGAACCGGATTTTATTATCCATAATTCATGTTTGTCATAACGGCAGTTTCATGGTATGATAGTAAACAGAGATATTCGAAACAGTTATCTTTATAATTACAGCAATCACCATAAATGCATTATCAGAAATGACTGCTGTAAAATAACAGAATGGAGACATATATGAAAAAGAAAAATAAAACCCGGTCTGTTACAGGGCTTTTATTCGGGTTTATGGAACGTGTATCCGGAGATCACGTAGGAGCTTATGCGACACAGGCAGCGTATTTTCTGATCATGTCTTTTATTCCCTGTATTCTGTTTCTGACTACACTGGTACGGTATACACCTCTGACCTATAATGTAGTCAGGGATGCGATCGTTGCTTTTATTCCGGAGAATCTGCAGAGTTTTGTTCTGGGGATCGTGGTAGATGTATACAAAAGAAGTACTGCAATTGTCCCTTTGTCAGCAATTGTGGCACTGTGGTCTGCCGGAAAAGGAATGCAGTCTATCATCAATGGATTAAATACCATTTATCACGTAAAAGAAACCCGTAACTGGCTGTTAACCAGAATTTATGCAGTATTCTATACTTTATCACTGGTGATTGCGGTAATCGTGTCTCTGCTTATGCTTGTACTCGGAAATGAAATACAGAAAGTTGTATCAAGATATATTCCTTTTCTTGGAAGAGTTCTGGGAAAAATACTGGGGGCAAGAGCACTGTTGGTATTTGGTGTGTTGTTTCTGGTTTTTCTTATGTTGTATAAGGTTCTTCCGAACAGAAAAGCCACATTCAAAAGCCAGATTCCCGGAGCCTTGATCATAGCAGTTGCATGGTCGATATTTTCATACGGATTCTCTTTTTATTTTGAGATTTTTCCGGGATTCAGTAATATGTACGGAAACCTTGCGACGATCATCATGGTCATGGTGTGGTTGTATATCTGTATGAATCTTCTGTTATACGGTGCAGAGATCAATGCTTATTTTGAAAAAGAATTCCGGATTGCACATAAATCGGTACAGGAACTGCTGGCACATGAGAAAGAAAAAAAGCAGCAGGAAAATGAATGAATTTTGGCTGTTACTGTTCACTGGTAATATCCCGCGAGGTGTTTTTTGTGAGCGAAGGTCACAGAAAACCCGAGACATACTGCGCGAATTTATGCGATTAGCATAAATTCTGTGCATCGCGAAGCGTGTTGCTGGGAACGGAGTGAACAGTAACTTTTGGCTACGTTGTGAACATGACAGTCAGGGGGCTTTTTATTGTAAAGCCTTTCTGAGTGTGCTATAATAAACCATAATTTTGGAGAAACAAAAAGGAATCAGTTCTATGATCGTTGTATATTTGATATTTTTGGCTGTCATTCAGGCTGTGACGGAATTTCTTCCTGTCAGCAGCCTGGGACATTTATGCATATTGGAACAATATATGGGAATCGGCCACGAAACCGGATTGCTGTCAGAAACGATGCTCCATCTTGGAAGTGCGGCAGCAATTATATTTTTGTTCCGCAAAGATTTAAAAAAAATCGGACTGGGACTTCTGGGGATGTTTATGGATATGATCGGTAATCTGAATCTATATATCCATAACAAGAAGACAGGGGAAAGTTTGGGCTATGCCAGAATAGTCACCGGAACATATCGGAAAACAGGTGCACTTCTTGTGATTTCCATGATCCCAACAGCACTTCTGGGACTTACAGGAAAACGGCTGGCTCTTCTGGCCGCAGACTCTCAGATTGTTCCGGGAATCGGATTTTTACTTACAGGCGTATTTCTTCTGGTAACAGATCTGAATAAATCCGGTGGAAAAAAGGGACCGAGAGAGGCTTCTTATGACAGCGCCATGTGGATTGGAATTTGTCAGGGGATTGCTGTCTTTCCGGGGATTTCCAGAATGGGATTTACATTATGTGCTGCACTGTTATGCGGATATAACCGCAAATTTGCGGTTCGTTTTTCTGTTTTTATGAGTCTGCCTGCTATCATAGGTGCTTTTTTTACGGAAATCGGAAATTTTGGTGCTTCTGAAATGACGGCAGGACTTGGGTTTACCTATGTATTTGCAATGATCATCGCCGGTTTTGCGGGATGTCTTGTTATCCGAAATACAATAGCCATGACTCAGAATATAAAATTACGCTATTTTGCATATTATTCATTTATAGTCGGTATTATTACACTGGCATTAAATTTTGCCCTGTAAAGGGAAGATATTTACGAGAAGATCAAGGAGGGGAGCCTTAGAATGGCAGCATCAAAGAGTAAGAATACCGGGCATTCGGGAAGAAATACAAAAAAGAAGACAGCAATGGAACAGGAAGTCGGCAGATTTCAGACAGAAATCATATTATTTGTGATTTTGGCCGCATGTGTGATCCTGATGGCAAGCAATTTTGGAGCAGGTGGTTTTGTAGGAGATGCGATCAGTAATTTCTGTTTCGGTCTGATGGGACTGATGGCATATCTGTTTCCAATCGTATTTTTCCTTGAATCAGCATTTATTCTGATCAATAAAACAAACCGGCTGGCATATAAGAAACTTGCAGCGGCGTTTGTGATGTTTCTGTTTCTGTGTGGGGCAGCGCAGCTTCTCACAGACGGATATATGCAGAGTACAACTTTGCTGGATTATTATGCTTTAAGCGCAGATTATAAAACAGGCGGTGGTCTGATCGGAGGAGCGATCTGTATTTCTGTCACATCTGCTTTTGGAACTATCGGCGGATATGTGATCATTATACTAGCATTTGTTGTATGTATGATCATTATCACACAGCGCTCTCTGCTCGATTTTGTAACGCGGCTGGTTATGAAGGTGTGTGATTTTGTAAAAGACAGACATATGCGCTATATGCAGGGGCAGCCTGAACGTGAGCGATATAGAGAAGAACGTGCCAGAGAACGTCAGCTTATAAGAGAACAGCGGCGTGAAGAAAGAGTCTGCAGACTGGAGGAAGAAATTGGCGATGATGAATTTTCAGATGATGACTTTCTCATGGATCCTTCGGAAGCAAAAAAAATGAAAAAAGGCGGCTTTCTGGAAGGAACCAAGCTGGCAGGCTATTCTGAACAGAAGCCAAAGAAAAAGGGGAAACTTCTGAAAAAAGCAGCAGATACAGATAAAGCAGCAGCAGAAACAGTCGAAGCTGCGGAGGATACCGAGAACACAGGGATTAAATCCTCTGATGATGCGGATAATAAACCATACATCGATGCTCCGATGAATTTTGAGATTCACAGAGCGGATACATCCCCGGATACATACGAGGCAGATAATGAATCACAACAGCAGGAAGACCTTCCATTTGAAGATGCTGTCACTGACCGGAAGAAATCTGTGGTTTCAGAACCGGAGGAAGATCTGCCCCCTTTTCAGGATGAGGAGGCAGTGCGGCCGCCTTCGAAAAACCCCAAATCTTCTGAAAAGGAGATACAGAGCGGAATTGTAAACATTCAGCATGAGATCACCCGACAGGAAGCAGCCGTAAAAAAAGAATATAAATTTCCAGCCTTAAATCTGCTGAAGAAAGGAAGCAGCAAAGCTCAGGGGGATTCTGATGCCTATCTGCGTAAGACTGCAAAAAAACTCCAGGAAGTACTTCACAATTTCGGCGTGAACGTGACTGTCACTAATGTGAGCTGCGGACCAACAGTTACCCGTTATGAACTTCAGCCCGAGATGGGAGTGAAGGTCAGCAAAATTGTAGGTCTTGCAGATGACATCAAACTGAATCTTGCCACTCCTGATATCCGTATTGAAGCACCGATCCCGGGCAAAGCAGCAGTGGGCATTGAGGTTCCCAATAAAGAGAACAGTACGGTTATGCTCAGAGATCTGCTCCAGTCAGAAGAATTTCAGAAGGCAAAATCCAAACTTTCTTTTGCAGTAGGAAAGGATATTGCAGGTAAGACTGTAGTTGCGGATATTGCCAAAATGCCACATCTTCTCATCGCAGGTGCAACCGGTTCAGGTAAATCAGTATGTATCAATACACTTATCATCAGTATCCTGTACAAGGCAAATCCGGATGAAGTAAAGCTTATCATGATCGATCCTAAAGTAGTAGAGCTCAGTGTGTATAACGGAATTCCACATTTGTTTATTCCGGTTGTGACAGATCCGAAGAAAGCAGCAGGCGCATTAAACTGGGCAGTACAGGAGATGACAAACCGTTACAATACATTTGCGGAGTACGGTGTCCGTAATCTGGATGAATATAATAGAAAAGCAGAGCAGATCAAGGCGGCAGGAGCTGAAGAAGAACCTGTGAAAATGCCGCAGATCGTGATCATCGTGGATGAGCTTGCAGACCTTATGATGGTTGCGCCCGGAGAGGTGGAGGATGCTATCTGTCGCCTGGCCCAGCTTGCACGTGCGGCGGGTATCCATCTGATCATTGCCACACAGAGGCCGTCTGTAAATGTTATCACCGGTCTGATCAAGGCGAATATGCCTTCCAGAATTGCTTTCTCTGTATCTTCCGGTGTGGATTCCAGGACAATTCTGGATATGAACGGAGCCGAGAAGCTTCTTGGAAAAGGTGATATGCTCTTTTATCCTCAGGGATATCAGAAGCCTGCAAGACTTCAGGGTGCATTTGTATCTGATGATGAGGTAAGTGCTGTGGTTGAATTTCTTGCAGATAAAAATCCGGGTGTCCAGTATAACCAACAGATCGAGCAGCAGGTAAATTCTCCTGTAACAACAGGTATGTCCGGAGATGAAAGGGACATCCATTTTGAAGAAGCAGGTAAGTTTATCATAGAGAAAGAGAAAGCTTCTATTGGTATGCTGCAGAGAATGTTTAAGATTGGTTTCAACAGAGCGGCAAGAATCATGGATCAGCTCTGCGACGCAGGTGTAGTGGGACCGGAAGAGGGAACAAAACCGAGAAAAGTTCTTATGTCTATGGAGGAGTTTCAGAATTATCTGGAAAATCAGTAAGTGAGGACTGTCTATGAAATGTCCTAAATGTCATAAAGAGGTGGAAAAAGGCTCTCTGTACTGCCCCTACTGCCTTGCGGAGATACCCTGGGTAAGAGAATTTAGCACAGTGGAAACTCTGATGAAAAAGGAGCAGCAGAACCGCCCATCCGAAAAAAAACAGAAAACAAAAATTATAAAATATTTCAAGCATCCAAAAAGAAGAAAGCTGAAATTCAGCAGAAAACAGCTTCTATGTCTGCTTCTGTGTGCGGCAACACTACTGGGGGTCTTTTGTTATCGGCAGTTAAATACTTTTTCTGCCTTATATTCCAGGGCAAAAAAACAATATGCACAGCAAAACTATGAAGAAGCACAGCGGATTGCAGAAAATGCTCTGGATAAAAATCCCAAAAATGAAGCCGCCAATCTTCTTCTGGCCAAAAGTATGGAGAAATCAGGCGATAAACGATCTGCACTTCTTGTTTTGCGCCCGTTTATCCAGAACAAAACTGCGGGAACAGGAATATATAAAGAGTATGTGAAGCTTCTTACACAGGAGGGAAAGACCAACGAAGTCAGACTGATCCTGAAATCTGCTGACAGAGAAGTGCAGAATGCCTGCGCAGAATATATCTGCGAAACACCTGTATCAAATCCTGCACCCGGAACCTATACTACAACGCAGACTCTGAAACTGGAAGGTAACTGCCAAAAGATTTATTACACATTAGATGGAAGCACACCTACCAGAAAGAGTAAAGTATATACAGAACCTATTATTCTGAGGGAAGGCACAACTGAATTAAAAGCCTTTGGTGTAAATGATAAAAACATCGAAAGTGATGTGATCAGCAGAAAGTATGTGATTGTTTTAAATGCACCGAAAGCCCCTAAGGTAACACCTAAATCAGGGGATTACAATAAAAAAACAGAGATTAAGATCACTGTTCCGGATGGATGTAAGGCATATTATGCATTTGATTCTGAACCGGATCTTAACAGTACTGTTTATGAACAGCCAATCTCCATGCCTGTGGGTTACCATAGGCTGAATGTTATTCTTGTTGCAGCAAATGGCAAGACCAGTAAAATGACTGCTATGGAATATTATCTGCAGTACTAAAAATACTGTGATTTTATCGCTGATTTTATTAAAATAGAAGGAAGAAGATCATGGAAATCCGTATTGTTACAGTTGGAAAGATCAAAGAAAAATATCTGTGTGACGGAATCGCAGAATATGCCAAACGGCTGAGCAGATACTGCAGGCTGACTTTCTGTCAGGTAGCAGATGAAAAAACACCGGATAAAGCGTCAGAAGCACTGAACACACAGATTAAAAATACAGAAGGCGAACGTCTGATGAAACATATACGCGAACAGGATTATGTTATCGCACTGGCAATTGATGGAAAAACGCCGGATTCTGTAGAACTCTCTCAAAAAATTGAGAAACTGGGAGTTTCCGGTATCAGTTCCATTGCATTTGTGATCGGAGGTTCCTTAGGACTGAGTGAGAGCGTTCTGAAACGTGCAGATTATAAGCTCAGCTTTTCCAGAATGACTTTTCCGCATCAGCTGATGCAGATGATCCTTTTGGAACAGATATACAGAAGCTACCGCATTATGAATCACGAACCCTATCATAAATGAACGAATGTACCAACAAGTCCAAAAGAAAGAAGAAAACTATGAACATAGAAAAATTTGAAGAATTTATTTCACAGTACCCGATTTTTGAATACCGCATACTGGACACAAAAGATATTACAATTCAGGAACGCGTGCGCACGATCTGCCAAGAAGAATGCGAACGTTATGATTCTACCTGGGCCTGTCCCCCCGCAGTAGGAACCCTGCAGGAATGTGAAAAAAAAATAAAAAGTTATCCTCAGGCTGTTTTCTTTTCCAGTGTAGCGGAAGTTTCGGATATCATGAACATGGAAGAAATGCTTTCTACAAGACGGGCACACGAGGACCTGACTACAGAGGTGGGAAAATATCTGAATACAGAAGGGTATGAAACTTACATCCTGTCTACAGAATCCTGTGATATCTGTGAAAAATGTGCCTATAAAGAGGGAAAACCATGCAGATATCCTGATCGGATGCATCCATGTCTGGAAAGTCATGGTGTAGTAGTAAATGAGATTGTAGAGCGTGAATCTATGGAATATAATCTGGGTGGAAATACAATTCTGTGGTTTTCTATGGTTTTGTTTCGATGATTGCTGCTGAAACGTGTTTTAAAGAAAGTTCTTCCGGCATAGACTGATAGTAAAAGCCGGGGGAGCTTTTTTTATGAAAAAAGCAGGACAATGGAAAAACCGGATGGTGCTGGCATTAGAACTTCCGCCTGATCTGGCATATAATGAAACGATCGTCACACTGACCGGTCAGACGGAAGCTGTTATCGAAAATTATAAATCTGTTTTTAAATATACACCTTCTGAAATTGTGATACAGTCTTTTTGCGGAAAAGTGACCATATCCGGGAAAAATCTTGAAATCCGCTGGTACAATTCCAGTGCAATGAAAGTGACGGGAAGTATTTATGATATAAAAGCGGGTGACAGCGAATGTTGAAATTTTTGAAATTAATATATGGTTATGTGATCATCCTTGTAAGAGGAGAAAATCTGGAACGCTTTCTGAATCTCTGCAAAAGCAGAAAAGTTTATATGGAAAAGATTCGGTACAGAGAGGACGGCCAGCTTATGGCACAAATGCAGGCCGCTGATTTCTTTCGCCTGAGACCTCTCCGGAATAAAACAGGTGTACATATTCAGATCATACAGAGACGGGGAATGCCCTTCTTTTTTTTAAGGAATAAAAAAAGAAAGGCTTTTTTTACAGGCATGATTCTGGGAGGTATCCTGATATTTTTTTTGACAGGGAGAATCTGGAATATCCATATTGAAGGAAATGTCAGAAACAGTACCGGAGAAATCCTCGATTTTCTGGATAAGCAGGATATAAACCATGGGATGTCCAAAAAAAAGATCAACTGTTCAGAAGTTGCAGCAGCTGTACGGAAAAATTTTCCGGAGATTACCTGGGTATCTGCCAGAATAGAAGGAACCCGTCTGATTCTTAATATCCAGGAAGGAATTATCCCCCCAAAAATCAACAGTAATACCTCACCCTGTAATCTGCTCGCAGACAAGGACGGAGTGATCACAGATATGATCGTCCGAAGGGGCATACCGGTAAAAAAGCCCGGGGATTCCTGCAAAAAAGGGGAACTTCTGGTATCCGGGGAACTTCATATCATGAATGACAGTCAGGAAGTCCTGCGAAAGGAATACGTTCATGCAGATGCGGATATTTTTATTTCCAGACAAATTTCCTATTATCAGGAATTTCCATTAAAATACCGTACAGAAATCCCTGCCGGCAAAAAGAAAAAAGAAATGTACTTCCGGTTTGGGCACTGGTATCTGGGATTGTATCCGACATTACATACAGGTCAGAAACGTATCACAGAGGAAATTCCTCTGCGTATCACAGAAAATTTTATACTTCCCGTATGGATCGGATGGACCGAAACTACTGATTATACAATAAAAGAAGAAACCTATACCAGGAAAGAAGCCGAGAAGGAAGCTGTGCGAAGATTTCATCAATATGAAAAGAAGCTGCTTCAAAATGGCATTAAGATCAGTGAAAATCATATTACTACCAGGCTGACAGAATCTCTGTGCATTACCGGAGGAACCCTGCTTATCATCGAACAGACAGGCGAAAAAAGCCGGATAACATAAAATTCCATAAAAATTTGTATTTAAAAAGTTGCAGGGAGGTGTTACAATGGATGCATCTGGTTTTAACCGGACTTTGATTATCGTCCATAAACGAGGCAATAATCCATTATTAACTTATCAACAGGAAAGGACATCACAGGATGGCTGGCAATATTATTGAATTACACACAGAAGTCCCCGCAGAACTGGAAGCAAATGTATTTGGCCAGTTTGATGAGCATCTTAAGCTGATTGAGAGAACACTGAATGTGACAGTGATCTCCAGAGACGGAATCCTTAAGATACTTGGCAATGAACAGAATGCGGCTTCTGCGAAGAAACTGATAGAAGAACTGACAGTACTTGCAAAAAGAGGCAACACGATCACGAAACAGAATGTCAATTATGCTCTTTCTCTGGCAATGGAGCAGAGAAACGAAGTTCTCACAGAAATAGACAAAGATTTTATCTGTAACACCATACAGGGCAGACCTATCAAGCCCAAAACACTGGGACAGAAAGATTATGTAGAACAGATACGCAAAAAAATAATCGTGTTCGGTGTAGGTCCTGCCGGTACCGGCAAAACCTATCTGGCGATGGCAATGGCTGTCACAGCCTTCCGAAATGAGGAGGTCAGCAGGATCATCCTGACACGTCCCGCTATTGAGGCCGGTGAGAAGCTGGGATTTCTTCCGGGAGATCTGCAGAGCAAGGTAGATCCTTATCTGAGACCACTCTATGATGCACTGTACCAGATCATGGGAGCGGACAGCTTTGCGAAAAATATGGAGCGCGGCCTGATCGAGGTTGCACCGCTTGCATATATGCGCGGACGTACACTGGATAATGCATTTATCATTCTCGATGAAGCACAGAATACTACTCCGGCACAGATGAAGATGTTCCTGACACGTATCGGATTTGGTTCCAAGGTTATCATCACCGGAGATGCCTCACAGAAAGATCTTCCAAGAGATACTACATCCGGACTTGACGTGGCAATGAAAGTACTGAAAAAAATAGATGACATTGGCTTCTGCCAGCTTACCAGCAAGGATGTTGTCCGTCATCCTCTGGTACAGCAGATCGTACAGGCTTATGATGCCTATGAGAAGAAACAAAAACCTGAAAGACCGGCAAGACGCAGAAACGGGGTAAATGAACGATGAACATGCAGATTGATTATGAGACAGAGCGTGAACTGGGGATCGACTATGAGACACTGGCAGTAAAGGTAGCTGACAAGGTTCTTGAAATGGAAAAATGTCCCTATGATGCACAGGTGAATCTTGTACTTACAGATAACGAAGAGATTGAGAGAGTTAATACTGAGTTTCGCGATATCGCAAGACCTACGGATGTTTTATCCTTCCCTATGATTCCTTTTGAGACACCGGCAGGATATGATATTGTGGAGGAAGATGAATCTTACTTTGATCTGGATACAGACGAACTTCTTCTTGGAGATATCATGATCTCAGTTGACAAGGTATTTGCGCAGGCAGAGGAATACGGACACAGTGTGACAAGAGAATTCTGTTTTCTGGTTGCACACAGTATGCTGCATCTGCTGGGATATGACCATATGACTCCCGGGGAAGCGGCAGTCATGGAGGCAAAACAGGCGAAAGCCCTGGAGGAGCTTGGGATTACACGCTGATCTTCAAATTCTGTTATTGCAGGCAATTTCTGATGGATTTTGTCTCGTAACTGTAAAGACACTGAACAGTTACAAAAATATATTTATATGGAGTAACAAAAAGATGAATTACCGGGAACGACTTAAAGATAAAAAACGTATTGTAATTAAGATCGGTTCTTCTTCCCTGACTCATTCGGAGACAGGAAGACTGAACCTTCGCAAACTGGAAGTGCTGGCAAGAGAGCTCAGTGACCTTCGCAATCAGGGAAAAGATGTCATACTGGTTTCTTCAGGAGCTATAGCAACAGGTGTGGCAGCTCTTGGAATGCATGAGAAACCCACAGAACTGAAAGGAAAACAGGCATGTGCAGCAGTAGGACAGGCCAGACTGATGATGATTTATCAGAAACTTTTTTCTGAATATAATCAGCTTTCCGCTCAGATCCTTATGACCAAAAATACTATGGTTAATAATGTTAACCGAAAGAATGCTCAGAATACTTTCGATGAACTGCTCAGCCTGGGAGTGATTCCCATTGTAAACGAGAATGACTCCATTTCCACCTATGAGCTTCAGAATCTGGAGAAATTCGGAGATAATGATACATTGTCTGCAATGGTTGCTGCACTTGTACGGGCAGATCTGCTGATCCTGTTATCAGATATTGATGGTCTTTTTACAGATGATCCCAATACTAATCCTGATGCAAAATTCATTGATGTGGTAGAAAATCTGGATGATAATCTGCTTAACATGGGAAAAGGTACTTCTGGAAGTAAGGTAGGAACCGGCGGAATGGCTACTAAGCTGACAGCAGCACAGATCGCTTCTGCAGCAGGCGTAGATATGGTAATCGCAAACGGAGCCGATTTCCATATTATCCATAAGATCACAGAGGGCCGCAAGTACGGTACGCTGTTTGTAAGCCAGTCCAAAAAAGAAGTTTATCTGATCGATATTATTGACAGACTGTTATAATACCGGAAATTTACCGGTGCCAAATGACATTCACAGAGTAAATGGCAGTGTTTACAGACAGACTGCCGCAGACAAAAACAGGAGGAAGAACTATGGAAGTTGAGAAAATCGACCGCATTAATGCACTTGCACATAAAGCCAAAAGTGTGGGGCTTACTGAAGAAGAGAAAAAAGAAAGAGAACTGCTGCGCAAGGAATATATTGCATCTGTCCGCATGAACCTTCGCGCTCAGCTGGACAATGTGGATGTTCAGCAGGAAGACGGAACAATCATTAATCTGGGTGAAAAATATGGAATCAAAAAAAGACATTAGAAAGAAGATTTTCGCAGAAAGAAAGCTGCACACAGATGAACAGATAGAGGCAATGAGCCGCACGATCACTGACAAAGTGACCGCACTTCCTGCATTTAAGAATGCGGACCGCATTCTGGTATATGCAGATTACAACCATGAAGTTGTCACAGAGTATCTTATAAAAGAAGCATGGAAGGCCGGCAAGGAGGTTGCAGTTCCCAAGGTTGTGGGAAAGGATATGGTATTTTATAAGCTGACAGACTTTGCCCGGCTGGAACCCGGATATTTTGGGATTCCTGAGCCTGTATCGGGGGAGATCGTCAACTGGTCAAAGGCTCTTATGATCATGCCGGGAGTGGCTTTTGACAGAGCAAACCACAGAGTCGGATACGGCGGTGGCTTCTATGACCGTTATCTTGAGAAACATCCGCAGCTTGAAAGAGTTGCCATTGCATTTTCTTTTCAGATGTTGCCGGAGGTTCCCACAGAACCTACTGATATCTGTCCGCAGATCATAGTAACAGAAGAGGAGATATGCTATCTTACTGACTGAAAGGGGAACTGAACATGAATGAAATGCTGAACCGCCTTGGCATGAATGCGAAGGCAGCTGAAACAGAAATGAGAAATCTTTCTACAAACAAAAAGAATGAAGTACTTCTTGCAGTAGCAGACAAACTGGTAAAGGATGCACAGGCTCTGATCAATGCCAACAGGCTGGATGTGGAAACTGGAAAAAGGAATCATATGCCTGAGGGGCTGATCGACAGGCTTCTTCTCACAGAGAGCAGGATTGAAGGAATGGCAGAGGGCCTGCGCCAGGTATCAGCCCTGGATGATCCTGTCGGGGAAGTAACCGGGATGAAAAAACGCCCAAACGGACTGCTGATCGGGCAGAAGAGAGTACCTCTTGGCGTGATCGGAATTATCTATGAAGCAAGACCGAATGTAACTGCGGATGCATTTGCACTCTGCTTTAAGACCGGTAATGTAGTAATCCTGAAGGGTGGAAGTGATGCGATCCATTCCAACGAGGCCATTGTAAACTGTATCAGGGAAACTTTGAATGAACAGGGCGTGACAGAGGATGCGATTCAGCTGATTTCTGATACATCCAGAGAGACAGCAGCAGAATTCATGAAGATGAACCAGTATGTGGATGTACTCATCCCGCGAGGCGGCAGAGGCCTGATCAAAGCCGTAGTGGAGCAGAGCACCATCCCTGTGATTGAGACCGGTACTGGAAACTGCCATATTTATGTGGATGAAACCGCAGACCTTGAGATGGCAGCAGACATTATCATGAATGCCAAGATTCAGAGAGTAGGCGTCTGCAATGCCTGCGAATCTGTTCTTGTACATAAAGATGTAAAGGATGCCCTGCTTCCAGTCCTTGCAAAGCGTCTGCAGGAGAAACATGTGGAGATCCGCGCAGATGAAGCGGCTTATGCGTTGATCCCGGGAGCTGTACACGCAACAGAAGAAGACTGGGGCAAAGAATATCTGGATTATATTCTTTCTATTAAAGTGGTTTCTTCTGTGGAAGAGGCGATTGCTCACATCAATAAATATAATACAAAACATTCAGAGGCAATTATTACCAATAATTATGAACATGCACAGAAGTTTCTGGATGAGGTGGATGCTGCGGCAGTTTATGTCAATGCCTCCACACGTTTTACAGATGGATTTGAATTCGGTTTCGGGGCAGAGATCGGTATCAGCACACAGAAGCTTCATGCGAGGGGACCTATGGGACTTCTGGCTCTGACCACAACGAAATATATCATCTATGGAAACGGACAGGTACGCCCATAGACAGCACATTGATTTTTTCTGAGGGATGTGCTATACTTCAATTCAGATTTGGGATTACTGACTGCTTCGTGGGGAATAAGAAATCGGATGGTGTCAGTAGTGATTTTAACTAAAACTCATCTATGGGAGGACATACAATGAGAAAAAAACAACTTTTTGCATTATTAATGGCAGGTGCCCTGTCTGTAGGAATGGCACCGACAGCCACATTTGCAGCAGATACTGCTGCTGAGACATCAGCCGAAGGCGAACTGGAAGGTGAACTTGACTCTGCAGATACAGAAGAACCTTCTGAAGATCCGGCTGAAACTCCTGAGGAACCAGCCGAAACACCGGAAGATCCGGCTGAAACTCCTGCCGAAACAACAGCTGATCCTACAGAGGCACCGGCTGCTGAAGAAACTGATGAGCAGGCTGCTGAGGCAGGATCTGCGATTGTGATTGGCGGAGATTCCTTTACTTCTCTAGAAGAAGCGTTCGCAGTAGTACCAGACTGTGAGGATATGATAAATGGTGAGCCTACTTATGTAAAATTAAAAGGAACCATTGAAGTCAACAACACAATAAAAGTTCCTGAAAAGAAGAATATCATGCTAGTTGCTGCTGAAGATAATACTACGATCAAACGTGCAGCCGGCTTTACTGAGAGTATGTTTACTGTTAATGGTGGTAATCTTCAGATGGCAGGCGGTTCTGTGACTGATTCAGATGGAAATGCTATCGGTTCAGGCAGTTTAACTGTTGATGGTACAGGCGATAACGTTACCGGTTCGATTGTAGAAGTAGCAAGTGGTAATTATGCATTGATTGACGGTACAACTCTGACAGGAAATACCACAACCGGAAATGGCGGTGCGGTCAACAATGCTGCCGGTGCAAATGTATATCTTCTGGGTGGTACTATCACAGCAAACTCCGCAGCAGCAGGCGGTGCGATTTACAGTGAGGGAACTGTCAATATTCGTGGAACTGTAAGTGTTACAGGAAATACGGTTACAAATTCTTTTGAAGTTGCAAGTAACCTTGTGCTTGCCAAAGACGGTGTGATCAATGTAAGCGGTGCTGTTACAGGTTCTGCCATTGGTGTTGCTGTTCAGGAGGCTAACGCCGGAAGAACAGTCGTAAAGCTGGGTGACGCTGTTACTGATGTGAAACTGGCGGATGTTCTTTCTCAGATTACATATGAGGGAGATTCTAGCCTTAAAATCGGAGAAGACGGAACTTTAGTCAGTACAACAGAACCGTCCCCTACCCCAACTCCTGCAGAAGAAAAACTGAAAGTAACAGGAAAAGAATGCAAATGGTCCGGAAGTGGTACTGTTAAAATTAAGTTCCAGTCAAATGTAAAAGGTACCTATTATATTGACTGGGTAAAACGTGGTGAGAAAGCACCGACAATCGATACTTCCAGAGTAGGTGCTCCTATTGAGGCTGATACAAATGTAACAGCAAAAGTTACTGATCTTCCTGACTATGATGTTGATATTTATGTATGTGTGATCAGTGATAAGGATAAGAGTAATTATGGCTCTGTAATGTTCCAGCCTGATTCAAAAGAACGTCCTGTTACACCTACACCATCTCATACTCCGGTAGTACCCGATGTAAAAGAGAGTGTTGTACAGGGATTTGAGAAAGCACTTGTGTTCTATCCGAATACTTTCTATGACTTCAAGGTAATCGGTGCAGGTACACAGAACAATAATCCGGGAGAAGGTGATGTCAGATGGGTACCTGTAGGATGGAGTATGTCTTCTAACCCGTCAACCTGGAACACATCCTGGAAAATTGGTGCCAAGAGCGGTATTTATACAGATGCCGAAAAAGCATATACTATTTACATTAAATATGCAAAACAGGTATACAGTGGAAATGACTGGCAGGAAACAGATGCTTCCGAAGTTCTGCCCTATCAGTTCAAGGCAGCTCCTCTGACACAGGCCACTACCACACCAGGTGCAAACGGAACAAACGGAGACGGAACCGGATCCGGCGACGGAACTACAGATGGAGGAACTACAGATGTAACTCCGACAACCTATGCAGACGGAACAAACGGAACAGCGAAATCAGCAGTATCCACAGGTGATGAATCACCGGTCGGAACTATGCTGGCTCTTGCTGCAGCTTCTGTTCTTGCAGGTGGTTACGTACTGATAAGAAGACGTAAAAAAGAAATGTAAATATAATCCAATTATTTTTAAGAGACAGGTCTTATGGCCTGTCTCTTTTCATATATATAATAATAAGGCAGCCATTCAGCCGTCCATACAGGTCAGAATCCGGAATCTGATCCAGGCTGCTGAACATTTGCCAAAAAGGAGGAGAGAATGTATGTCAACAGAACAGATGGGAACTTATGAAAAAATATACTTCGCATTGTGGGAACTCGGACAGAGATATGGAAATTTTGTCCAGTTCAGAGTGATCGGAAGAAGTCATGATGACAGAATGATCCCCATGCTTGAGATTGGAAAGGGTGATACCTGCATTATCTGTCTGAGCGGAGTGGAAAGCGGAGACAGAAATCTCCCGGAATATCTTTTGTCTATTGCAAAAGATTACTGCAGATCCTATGAAAGCAACTGGACCATCGGAGAAAGTTATGAAGTTCGTAAACTTCTGGATAAGGTTCGTATCTGTATGATCCCCATGCTGAATCCTGACAGCTATGAAATATGTGAATACGGATATGGTGCCATACATAATCCCATCCACAGACAGATGCTGAAAATGCAGGACAGGCCTGTGGAAGAGTATGAATGTAATGCCAGGGGAATTGATCTGCGCAGAAATTTTCCGACTAATTATTATCAGCGGAAAAGAGTGAATCAGGAGCCTGCCAGTGAGAATGAGACTCGTGCCCTGATCAGCATTTTTCAGGAATATTCAAGCCTTGGCCTGCTTACATTCAGTTATTCCAGAGGGAAGATCGTTTACTGCAGACAGGAGAAAGGCTTTGCCTACAATCAGAAAAATTACAGACTGGCAAGGCATTTACAGAAATGTTCCGGCTATCGTCTGGAAAAAGGGATTGCAGGTGGTGCGAGAGTCAAAAAAGCCGGAGCAAAACCTGAGATGGGATCTCCGGAACAGTTTTATGCGGAAGTAATCCGTCAGCCCTCTCTGGCAATTGAGATTCCGGAATACCGCAAGGACGATATGGAAGAACTGCGTCTGATTCCACTTGAATATCTTTATTCTCTAAACAGCGGCATATTGGCAAACGCATAAATCCGTCACATAGTCAAAGAAAAACTGTATCCGAAAATAAAAAGTAATAAAAACAGAGATTAGCGTTTGACATAAAGCCATAGATTCTGTATGATAAAAAGAGTGCCCCGAAATGTTGTAAACAGAAAGATGAGGAATCAATAGTGAATAATAATACACAGGAAAGTAAAATACAGTTAGAATATATCAATAAATGTACAGAGCTTGTGAAGGAAAAATATGAAAAGGCGCCAGCTTTCTTTATCCAGAATGCAGGCTGCCAGATGAATTCCCTGCAGACGGATACAGTGGCCGGTATCGTGAAACGTATGGGCTATACAGAAGTATCCAGAGAAGAAGATGCAGATGTTGTCATCTATAACACCTGCACAGTCCGGGAGAATGCAAACCTGAAGATTTACGGTCATCTTGGCCATCTGAAAAGTATTAAGAAAAAGAATCCTGAACTGAAGATTATATTGTTTGGCTGCATGATGCAGGAGCCGGAAGTAATTGAGAAGATCCACAAAGAATATTCTTTTGTTGATCTGGTTTTCGGTACCCATAACTTCCATAAGTTTCCGGAGCTTTTCTACAGAAGCTTAAATACGGAGGGACAGATCATTGATGTCTGGAAGGAATCTGATGAAATCGTGGAGGGTATGCCTTCTGACCGTAAATATTCCTTTAAAACGGGTGTCAATATTATGTTTGGCTGCAATAATTTCTGCAGTTACTGTATTGTACCATATGTAAGAGGAAGAGAGAAGAGTCGCGAACCGGAGGCGATCATAGAAGAGATCAAGGGTCTGGTAGCTGACGGTGTGACAGAAGTTATGCTTCTGGGACAGAACGTTAATTCCTATGGAAAGACACTGGAACATCCGGTTACTTTTGCACAGCTTCTGAAACAGGTGGAAGCAATTGAAGGATTAAAGAGAATCCGTTTCATGACTTCCCATCCGAAGGATCTGTCTGATGAACTGATCCGGACAATGGCAGAGAGCAAAAAAGTGTGCCATCACCTCCACCTTCCCATGCAGTCCGGAAGCAGCCGAATCTTAAAGATCATGAACCGCCGTTATGACAAAGAAAAGTATCTGGAGCTTGTAGCCAAAATCCGTAATGCCGTACCGGATATTTCCCTTACTACAGATATTATCGTTGGTTTCCCGGGAGAAACGGAAGAGGATTTCCAGGATACTCTGGATGTTGTGGAGAAATGTGATTTTGATTCTGCATTTACCTTTATCTATTCCAAAAGAAGCGGCACACCTGCTGCCAAAATGGAGAATCAGGTACCTGAGGATGTGGTAAAAGACCGTTTTGACCGTCTTCTTGCTCTGGTTCAGGAAAAAGGCCGAAAGGCTTCTTCTCGTTTCGAGGGAACTGTTCAGGAGATCCTTGTAGAGGAAGAAAGCAGAGAAAAAGGTATCTTTACAGGAAGAACAGAATATAACCTTCTGGTCCATTTCCCGGGATGTCAGGATCTGATCGGTAAATATGTAAAAGTAAAACTGGATACCTGCAAGGGATTCTATTATTTCGGAAGCCTTGCAGAATAAAAACATTGAAAAATACTAACTGTTTACGAACAGTAATATAAAGGACTTCTACAGAAGCCCATATCAATTTAGATATAAAGGGTGGAAGATAAAAGTGAAACAAAATAAATACGAAATAGATATGTGTAACGGAACCATCATGGACAAGCTGATTTCCTTTTCACTGCCGCTGATGCTGTCCGGAATCCTGCAGCTGATGTTTAATGCTGTGGATATCATAGTGGTGGGAAGATTTAGCGGAAGTCAGGCACTTGCAGCCGTAGGCTCAACCACAGCACTGATCAATGTGTTTACTAATCTGTTTATTGGTATCTCACTTGGTGCGAATGTACTTGCTGCCCGGTTCTATGCGGCAGGAAAAGACCGGGAAATGTCAGATACCGTTCATACGGCTGTAACTCTTGCACTGGTAAGCGGTATCGTCATGGCATTTGTGGGACTGATTTTTTCCAGATGGGCTCTGGAATTGATGGGTACTCCGGATGATGTGATCGGACAGTCTGCACTGTATATGAAAATCTATTTTCTGGGTATGCCGTTTTTTATGCTTTATAATTATGGAGCTGCGATTCTGCGGGCTGTAGGAGATACGAAACGTCCACTGATCTTTCTGGTTATTTCCGGTGTTGTAAATGCAGTACTGAATCTGATCCTCGTGATCATGTTTCATATGGATGTGGCGGGCGTAGCCATTGCTACTGTGATCTCCCAGTTAATTTCCTGCATTCTGGTACTCAGATGTCTGCGTACATCGAAAACCAGCTACCAGCTTCATTTTGGAAAATTAAGGATCAATACTGTTTACTTAAAACAGATTTTCCAGGTTGGGATTCCGGCCGGGATCCAGAGCACAGTCATTAATCTGTCAAATGCTCTGCTTCAGTCCTCGGTTAACTCCTTTGGATCGACCGCCATGGCAGGGTATACGGCGGCCAATAATATTTTCGGTTTTCTGTATGTGGCGGTGAACTCTGTCACACAGGCATGTATGAGCTTTACCAGTCAGAACTATGGTGTGCATAAATTTAAACGTATGGATAAGGTTCTGGTCGACTGTCTTATTATTTCCGTAGTTACCTCCTTTTCCCTTGGATGCGGTGCATATTTCTTCGGTTCTGAGATCCTTAAGATTTATACTGCCGATCCGGAAGTGATCCGCTGCGGACTGGAAATCCTGTCTTACACTACCGTACCTTATTTTCTCTGCGGGATTATGGATCTGTTTCCGGGTGCCCTGCGTGGAATGGGACATTCCGGCGTTCCAATGATCCTGTCAGTGATCGGAACAGTAGGAACCAGGATCGTATGGATCTTTGGAATATTCCCGCATCACAGATCACTGGCTGTTCTGTTTATTTCCTATCCTGCATCCTGGATGCTGACGATCATTATGCAGGTCATCTGTTTTTATTTTGTCAGAAGAAAAGTGCATAGAGTATAGGTCTTTGAGCTTTTGCGAAAAATAATTACCGGCAGAATATTGCCAGTGGTTATTTTCTGTGAGAGCTCTTTTTTGTGTTACTGCTGCTTACTCTGTTCACGGTAATCTTTTTGTTTCCGATATGAAAAAACAGTATTGACAAATACCCCATAAGGGTATATAGTGACTACTATAAAGATACCCCGTAAGGGTATTTTGAAATCGTTATATGTTTCAGAAATTTATATAAAACAGAGCTTATTTATAAAAATGTACTCTCGGAGTCTTTATTGCACTTGCTTTTATGGCTGATTTTTCGCCAGATTCACCCGAATTTTATCAACGTACGCACCGCGTACGCCTCAAAAATTCGGGCACATCTGACAAAAAATCTTCTCATAAAATCAAGTACAAAAAGATTCCGAGAGTACATAAAAATCAGAAGGAGGATTTCCCATATGGCAGATACACAGGAGAAAAAAGTCTGTCCCTGTTGCACAAAACACACAATGCGTTCTGAGGAGGAGAGAAAGAAGCTGATCAATCGTCTTAAACGTGTGGAAGGACAAATCCGAGGGATTATCGGTATGCTGGAGAATGATGCGTACTGTAACGATATACTGATCCAGTCCGCAGCAGTCAACGCAGCAGTGAACGCATTTAACAAAGAACTGCTTGCCAGCCATATCCGCAACTGTGTGGCAAGAGATATCCGCAGGGGCAAGGATGATACAATCGATGAGCTGGTGGCTACTTTGCAGAAACTGATGAAGTGAAAGCTGTGTGTCCAGATTATTATAGAATCAGAGTACAGCAGAACAAAGATCCGGGAACTGCAAAGCAGCAGAGCAGGGGATATCAGGTAAGGGACAACAAGTCGTAAGGAGGAATAGAAATGGAACAATACAATGTAACCGGAATGAGTTGTGCGGCCTGTAGCAGCAGAGTGGAGAAGGCCGTATCCAAGGTTCCGGGTGTGACATCCTGTTCGGTCAGTCTGCTGACTAACTCCATGGGAGTAGAAGGAACTGCCGGTGCAGGTGCGGTCATCAAGGCTGTACAGGATGCAGGTTATGGAGCATCCTTAAAGGGGGCATCCGGGGAGCAGATATCTGCTTCTGCGGCAGAGGAAGCACTGGAAGACCATGAAACACCTGCACTGAAACGAAGGCTGATCGCATCTGTAGGCTTTCTGCTTGTGCTGATGTATTTTTCCATGGGACATATGATGTGGGGCTGGCCTCTTCCGGCATGGTTTAATGATAATCATATTGCCATGGGACTGATGCAGCTTCTTCTTGCCGGAATCATAATGGTCATTAACCAGAAATTTTTTATCAGCGGATTTAAGAGTCTGTGGCATCGTGCACCAAATATGGATACCCTTGTGGCACTTGGCTCCATGGCATCCTTTTTGTGGAGTGTTTATGTACTTTTTGCAATGACAAGGGCACAGGTGGACGGAGATTCGGCAGCAGTTATGAATTACATGATGGAGTTCTATTTTGAATCTGCAGCCATGATCCTTACCCTGATTACAGTTGGAAAAATGCTGGAAGCCCGATCTAAGGGAAAGACAACGGATGCGCTGAAAGGTCTGATGAAACTGGCACCTAAGACAGCAGTTGTTGTCCGGGACGGACAGGAAGCTACGGTGCCCATCGAACAGGTCCGAAAAGGTGATGTTTTTGTGGTACATCCCGGTGAAAACATTCCGGTGGACGGAGTGGTCCTTGGAGGAAACAGTGCGGTCAATGAGGCTGCACTTACAGGGGAGAGTATTCCTGTGGACAAGAATCCGGGAGATGCAGTCTCTGCTGCAACTGTAAACCAGTCCGGGTTTATCCGATGTGAGGCAACCCGGGTAGGCGAGGACACTACTCTTTCCCAGATTATTAAGATGGTCAGTGATGCGGCTGCAACAAAAGCGCCTATTGCCAAAATCGCAGACAGGGTTTCCGGAGTTTTTGTTCCGGCAGTTATCAGTATTGCGGTTGTCACCACCATTGTCTGGCTGTTGGCAGGAAAAGAGTTCGGATATGCACTTGCCAGAGGTATTTCTGTTCTGGTCATCAGTTGTCCCTGTGCCCTTGGACTTGCCACACCGGTTGCCATCATGGTAGGAAACGGAATGGGAGCCAAAAACGGAATCCTGTTTAAAACAGCAGTATCCCTGGAGGAAGCAGGTAAGATCCAGATGGTTGCATTAGATAAGACAGGAACTATCACAAAGGGTGAACCGCAGGTGACAGATATGATCCCTGCAGAGGGAATCTCAGAGGAAGAACTTTTAGGCTGTGCCTATGCACTTGAGAAGAAGAGTGAACATCCTCTTGCGAAAGCCATTATTGCCAGAGCAGAGGAGAAAAAGACTGTCTTGCAGGAGGTTTCTGATTTTCAGGCTCTTCCGGGAAACGGCCTTCGTGCAGTATTAAACAGTGACGTGCTTACAGGCGGAAATATGAAATTTATCAGCAATGAGACATCTGTATCATCAGAATTGATTTCAAAAGCCCAAAAGCTGGCAGAAGAAGGAAAAACACCACTTCTTTTTGCAAAAGGCGGGAAGTTTCTCGGCATGATTGCAGTGGCAGATGTTATAAAAGAGGACAGTCCTCAGGCAATAAAAGAACTGCAGAACATGGGAATCCGGGTAGTAATGCTTACCGGTGATAATGAACGCACAGCAAAAGCAATCGGAGCACAGGCAGGAGTGGACGATGTAATTGCAGGTGTTCTTCCGGATGGCAAGGAAAGTGTGATCCGTTCTCTGAAGGAACAGGGAAAGGTTGCCATGGTAGGAGACGGAATCAATGATGCCCCTGCACTTACCAGGGCAGACATCGGTATTGCGATCGGTGCAGGAACAGATGTTGCCATTGATGCCGCAGATGTGGTATTAATGAAGAGCCGGCTCAGTGATGTACCTGCTGCCATACGTTTAAGCCGGGCAACATTGAGAAATATCCATGAGAATCTTTTCTGGGCATTCTTCTACAATGTGATCGGTATTCCACTGGCAGCCGGTGTATGGATTCCGATTTTCGGATGGACACTGAACCCCATGTTTGGTGCAGCTGCCATGAGCCTTTCTAGTTTCTGTGTGGTAACCAATGCACTGAGACTGAATCTCTTTAAGGTACATGATGCTTCCAGAGACAAAAAAATAAAACAGAATGTGGAAGAAATCCATTACATTTCAGCTAATGCAGAAATGAAAAATGTAACAGAAAACAAAAGTCTAAAGGCAGAGAATCCAGACTTTTGCAACAGTGAAATTCATGATCCAAAAGATCAGGAAAATATAAAAGAAAACAAGGAGAACAAAGAAATGACAACAATCACAGTAAACGTAACAGGAATGATGTGTGGACATTGTGAAGCACATGTGACAAAGGCAGTAAAAGAGGCATTTGGAGTGGAAGATGTAGTTTCCTCCCATGAAAAAGGAACCACAGTGATCCATGCTCCGGAAAAACTGGACGAGGATAAGATCCGCGAAGTGATCAAAGAAGCCGGCTATGAAGTAACCGGTATCACACAGGAATAAAAAACAAAAAGGGGATTTTATGGAAAACCAGAACCAGACACCACATAAAAGGCGTGTCCGTTATAAAGGAAAATATCCGAAGAAATTCGAGGAGAAATACAAGGAATTACAGCCTGAAAAATATAAAGATACCATTGAACACGTGATTCAGAAAGGAAATACCCCGGCGGGAATGCATATCTCCATTATGGTTAAGGAAATCCTTGATTTTCTTAATATCCAGCCGGGAGAAACCGGATTTGATGCCACATTGGGCTATGGCGGCCATACGAAAGCGATGCTTCAGTGTCTGAATGGCAAGGGACATATTTATGCAACAGATGTAGACCCTGAGGAATCCGCCAAAACAAAGAAACGTCTGGCAGAGCAGGGATTCGGGGAAGAACTGCTGACAGTAAAGCTTCAGAACTTCTGCACCATTGATGAGATTGCCAAAGAGGTTGGAGGATTTGACTTTATTCTGGCAGATCTCGGTGTTTCATCCATGCAGATTGATAACCCCAAAAGAGGTTTCTCTTTTAAAACAGACGGACCTCTGGATCTGCGCCTGAATCAGGAAACCGGCATCAGTGCAGCCCAGCGTCTGGATACCATTTCCAGAGAGGAGCTTGCGGGAATGCTCTGTGAAAATTCTGATGAACCATACTGTGAGGAACTCGCCAAAGCCATTACCGATGAGATCCGCAGAGGCAATCATATTGATACTACCACAAAACTGCGTCAGGTAATCGAAAAAACTCTTGATTTCCTTCCTGAAAAGGAAAAGAAAGAGACAATTAAGAAAACCTGCCAGCGAACCTTCCAGGCATTGCGTATTGATGTTAACCATGAGTTCGAAGTACTGTATGAATTTATGGAGAAGCTTCCGGATGCTTTGCGTCCGGGCGGACGAGTGGCAATCCTTACCTTTCATTCCGGTGAGGACAAGCTGGTAAAGAAAGCTCTCAAGGCAGGATACAAAGATGGAATTTATTCTGACTATGCAAAAGATGTGATCCGCCCCTCAGCCAAAGAGTGCACACAGAACCCAAGAGCTCGTTCCACAAAGATGCGCTGGGCTATAAAGGCTGAATAAAGTTCTAATAAATGTTTGTGAATTACTCGGTAACTGAGTTACCAGAGCATCTGAAAAAAGGCGGGATACCGCCTTTTTTCATGGTGCATCCATGGCGCCACTACTGTTTGCTCTTTAGAGCTATACAGCTGCTTTTATTATTTCAGGTGTTTTCAGTCCGGTTACGGACAGTTCTTTTGCACTGTCCACTGTAAGAAATCAGATAACACAGGAAAGTATACAAAGTTGCATTATTTTATAGAATTGCTATGAACTATGAACAATTGACGTATTTTGTAAACAAAAGTATACTATGCTTATTAAAAGAACGAAGGAAAGAAGCCCGGAGATTACACCTGACAACAGAGGAGTAATATGGGGAAAGGAATTGAACGGTATGGCTACTGATGAAGAGCTTTATGGGCAATATCTGAGCGGTGACGAGACAGGACTTGAACTATTGATAAAAAAATACGGCGACCCATTGACCTTATACATCGATGGTTATCTGCATGATGTCCATGAAGCGGAGGACTTAATGATGGAAACCTTTTCCTGGCTGTTTACGAAAAAGCCCCGCATCCGGGATGGATGTTTTAAGGCTTATCTCTATAAAGCGGCGCGGCACATGGCTTTACGCCACAAAAGCAGACGGCGGATTATCTTCAGTCTTGACGACCTGACCAGAGAACCGGAGGCGCAGACACTGGTGGAGGAGGTCATCCGCACAAAGGAACGAAATCAGATCCTGCATCTCTGCATGGACGAGTTAAATTCAGATTATCGGGAAGCTCTTTATCTGACCTATTTTGAGGGTATGAGCTATCAACAGGCAGCTGAGGTCATGGGGAAAAGTGTAAAGCAGATCACAAATATGGTGTACCGGGGAAAAGAGCGTTTACGTGGATTATTGCAACGGGAGGGTATTACAGATGTTGAAAAATGAGGAACGGATTGTTGAGGTAAAACGGCGTATTGAGGAAAAAGAACGACAGCAGAGACTGCGGCACAGACGGATTGTCTCCGCATTCTGCATAGCGGCATGCCTTGCAGTGATCGTTGGTGTTTCCTTTGTCATGCCAGGTATTGTCGGACAGATTACGCCCGGTACTTCTTCCGGCTTTGAAACGGCAGCAACAATTTTAGGCGGCGGCACTGCACTGGGATATATGGTAATCGGACTGTTGGCTTTTATTCTCGGCGTTTGCGTGACTATTCTGTGCTTCCGCATCCGCCAGCTGAACAAAGAGGAGCAGACGGAGGAACAAAAGGGGGACAATGGGGATGGAGCTGATCAGTAATCTTTTTCAATTCGCTGTCACCCTGCTGGGCTTTTGTCTGAGTGGTATCTGGTATCTGAAAGATCGAAAACAGACCTGTTTCCTGCTGACCTGTTTTTACGGCTGCTTTGCCCTTGGCTCTCTTTACTGGACGCTGTATCTGCTTCTGTTTTCTGAAACGCCGCAGGTCTTTTATGTGTCAGAGTTCGGCTGGATAGCCAGCGTGATTTTTCTTTATCTTCTGCAATACACCCTTTCTTCTGCGGAGGAAAGAGACTTTTCGACACGGAAATCTCTGATAGCTCCTCTGATTGGCATTCCGCTTTGTGTGTTTTACTGTACCTTTGGGGATGTTCTCTCCAATTTGCTCTGGTGTAGCATGATGATCGTTGTTTCTTATCATTCCATCAGAGGGCTTATTTATGCTCTGATACAGACGGGAACGGCACGTAAGATCCGGTATTTTCACATTGGGGTGCTGTGCTATGTGGCGGTGGAGTATGCTCTTTGGCTCTCCGGCTGTCTGTGGCCGGGTTATTCCATTTCCAATCCCTATTGCTGGTTTGATCTTCTGCTTACAGGCTGCCTGTTCGCACTGCTCCCGGCCACAGGAAAGGCGGTGCAGACATGACCTATATTGAAAATGTATTTCTCTGCATTGCTTCGCCCCTGTTGATCGCGGCTCTGTGTATGGGAAAGCGGCAGAGAAAATTCTTTCTGTTCTGCCTTGCCGGAATGGGTGCCTGTCTGCTGTCTGCTTACATCAACACCTTTTTTGCCGCACTTTATAGAGCGGACACCTTTACCACTACTACAGAGATCGCCCCGGTGGTGGAGGAAGTGATGAAATTTCTGCCATTGCTCTTTTATCTGCTGATATTTGAGCCGAAAAGAGAGCAGATAAAAAATACAGCTGTAGTTATAGCTCTTTCCTTTGCCACATTTGAGAACGTCTGCTACCTGATCCAAAACGGAGCCGGACATTTTTCTTTTATTTTCTTCCGTGGTATTGGGACTGGAGCCATGCATGTGATCTGTGGAGCCATTGTCGGCGGTGGTCTTGCATATGTGTGGCAGAGAACATGGCTGAAGATTGCCGGAACCTGCGGTCTGCTGGGAGCAGCAATCACTTTTCACGCAATTTATAATCTTCTGATCGCCTATGGCAGTGCAGCACAGTATATTGCTTATCTGTTGCCTGTACTGATCCTGGCAGCGGGAAAACTGATCTTCCGCAGTTCAATACAATAATATAACCTGATTTTCCGCTTTTGGGAGCTGTTTCGGCAGCTCTCAAATTTTTTTGAAAAAATTTGATTTTCAGGTGAGAGTTTTTCGCTTTTTTTGTACCTATATAAGTGAAAGACTTTTAAGACTGTTTTTGTGGAAGGAGGTTGGAAGGCATGTACGATACAGAAGAGCGTATCGAATTGGTAAAAAAGCGAATGTATGAATATCACCGCCGCCAGGAGCGGCGCACAGTCTGCCGGCTGTCTGTTCTGTGTACCCTGTTGTTCCTGTCTCTCGTGGGAACAATGGGGATGATGCAAAGCCAGCCAATAGACATCACGGGAATGTACGGCACAATCCTGCTGCATGAGGACGCAGGCGGTTATGTGTTGGTGGCTGTCATTTCCTTTACTGTGGCAGTCGTGATTACTGCATTATGTATCAAATTCAGAAAAAGAGGACAAAAGAGTCAAGACGTAGAAGATCATGTATTAAAGAAAGGAAAGGTGGAAGTATGAAGAAAAAGTGTTTCAAAAAAACTGTTTCATGGGCATTGAGTATCGTTATGTCCGCAACGATGGCGGTAACTCCGGTATTGGCAGACACTTTTACTGATGGTAGTCAGCTGATCGTTTCCGAAGATGCAGGAGAAGAGACTCCGGCAGCTACAATATCCGATGCAGAAGACGAAGGTATGATGGAGCCAGAACATACCTTTGAGATCGAAGATAACTGCGAAGATTCAGGACGTACCGGATTTTCCAGCGAAAATGAGGCAAGCGGGTTTTCCGATGACAGCGTTCTAGCTGCGCAGACAGAAGAAAAAGCGGCTGTTTACCTGGATCCGTCATCTGGAAACGATGGTAATACTGGAGAGAGTGCTAAGTCTGCCGTAAATACTCTTTCGAAAGCCGTAGAGCTTGCACAAGGTGGCGATATTTTTCTTCTTGATTGTGTGGAGGTCGATAGTGATATCAAACTGAGCAATGTGACATTTCGCCCTGGAAAAAGCAATATGTCAGGTATGCTGTATATAAGTAGAGGTAAGGTAACATTAGAAAACATAATAATAAATAATAAAACACCGGATGGTAAGTCTTGCCAGTTCTCTAATTATCCTATTGAAGTGACTGGAAGGTTGGCAACATTGACTATAGCGGATGGTACTGAGATTGGACCGTTCCCGGGAAACAGTTGTATTATTGTATCACACGATAGTACTGTAAATCTGAATGGTGGTAAAATCCTGGGAGATAAGCAGAACACAGTTGAATATGGCGGTGGAATATATGCGGAACATGCAACTGTCAATGTGAATGGAGGTACAATCAGTGGACATAGTGCAACGTATGGCGGTGGAATATTTTCGTCTTACTCAAACATTAAAATAAACGGGGGTACAATCAGTGATAATCAGTCAATAAGAGGCAGTGGAATATATGCGATAAATGATTCAAACGTAAGTTTAAAAGGAGGCAGTATTATTCATAATAAAAGTGGACAGGGCGCAGGTGTCTACTTGTCTATTTCTAAATTGTTTATAAATGGGGAAAGCTGCCAGATCACCCAAAATACAGTAACAACAGAACCTTCTCCTAAAGATATGCGCGGCGAAGGTGGCGGAATTTATCTGATTTATTCTGAAGCAGAAATTGAATCTGGAACCATCAACAAAAATACAGCCATTGCAGCAGCTCCTGACGAAAACGGTAATATCCAGGGCGGATTAGGTGGTGCAATTTCAGCAAAGTATTCAAGAGTAACCATCAAAGGAGATACAAAAATCCGTAATAACAGTGCGGGTAACCGTGGAGGTGCGATATACACAGAGGGAACGAACAATGATTCTAGTCTGCTTAATATAGAAGGTGGAACTATCAGCGGCAATCATGTGAATGGAAGCGGAGCCGGTATATTCGCTATATGTTCTAGGGGAAACAAACATAATATGGATGTGAACATTTCCGGTGGAACGATAACAAATAATTACAGCGGAACAGGAGAGAATGAAGAAGAAAATGCGATCGTCTTGATGGGGTGGGATCCGAATCTGACTGAAGATACCGGTTTCGCAGATCTGCATCTTAGTGACAGTCCGGTAATAACGGGAAGCGTAACACTTTCAGATGATAATAATTATGGGCCTCGTATATATGTAGGTAAATCTTTGCAATTATCAGACAAACATATTTTGGTGACACCTACATATGGAAAAGCTGATTTAATTGCGGTTGAATATGAGAATGATTCAGCAGCTGAATCGTTTGAGTCACAATTCTATTCAAATGGTATGAGCAAACTGGTAAGAGATGGAAAGTATTTAAAATGGGCTCTGGTAAAGCCAAAAGTCCAAGTTTCAGCGGACAAAGAAAAAGGCTGTCCGTCTTCTAAAATTGTTTTAACGGCAAAGGCAACGCATGTGCTTGACGATAAAGGCATTACGTACAGCTATCAATGGTATAAAGATGATCAGATCCTGAATAGTCAGACAGGAGAAACTCTTACAGTCTCTGAGGCGGGAACCTATAAAGTGGAGGTAACAGCTACAAGTCAAGCAGGAGTGAATTCCACAGAGACAGCATCTATTGTAATTCCTGCGTTTGAACATTCTTATTCCTGGCAGTTTGATAAAACAAATCACTGGGAGCACTGCAGCATTGGAAATGAGAATACAACTCAGGAAGCACATACATTTGGTAACTGGGTAGTGACAAAACAGGCATCAATCGGAGCAGAAGGAGAGAAGGAACGAACCTGTACGGTTTGTGGATACACAGAAAAAGAAACAATCCCATCGATCTACATCCCAAGCTACCCTGTAACAGGTATCAAGGTATCTCAGGACACCCTTATGCTTACAAAGAAGGACGAGACTGCACAGCTTTCCGCGGAAGTGGTTCCATCATATGCAGATAATACGCGGGTAACATGGAAGTCCAGTGATGAAAGTGTGGTAACTGTAGACGAAAAGGGTAAAGTAACCGCCGTTGGAAATGGAACAGCTACAATCACAGTCACATCCGTAAGCGGAAATTATACCGCAACGGTAGCCGTAACCGTAAAGATTCCTGTAGAAATTGAGAAGATCTCGATTGAAGCAGAGAAGGAAACACTGACGAAGATTGGTGAATCCACAGAACTGAAAGTTAAGATCGAACCTGAGAACGCAGACGCTCAGAAGCTGATCTGGAAGTCTGACAATGAAATGGTTGCTGCTGTAGATGAGAATGGTAAAGTAACAGCAATCGGAAATGGAATGGCAATAATCACAGTAACTACAGAGTATGGAAAAAACACAGCTTCAATAATAATCACAGTGAAGATCCTTGATAAGCCTGTAATTAACAAAACAAAAGGGTTCGGACGCTTAAAAGTCCGTTCTGTAAACCAGACGAAAACTTCCATAACCTTAGAATGGAGTAAACTTGATGGTGTGGACGGATATTTGGTATATGGAAACCGCTGCAATACAAGTACAAAGACATACAAATACAAAAAGCTTGCCACTATTACAAACGGACGTACATGGACACATAAAAACCTGAAGAAAGGCACTTTCTATAAATATATCGTAAAAGCATATAAGATAGTAGATGGCAAAAAGGTAGTGACAGATACATCTGCCTCCATACATGTAATCACACAGGGCAGCAAATACGGAATTGCAAGATCTGTTTCCGTAACTAAGATCGGAAACAAAAAGAATGTTTCAAAAATAACCCTGAAAAAAGGAAAAACAGCACAGATCACAGTAAAAGAAATAAAAAAGGACAAAAAGATCAGACACCACAGAAATCTCTGCTATGAAAGCAGCAATACAGCAGTAGCCACTGTTACCCCGGAGGGGCTTATCCAGGCAGTTGGTAAAGGAACCTGTACGATATGGGTATATGCACAAAATGGTGTATATGCGGCACTGACGGTTACTGTGAAATGATAAAACATGATATCATCTGAATATATATAAACTACGGCCACCAGCTAATCCAGTGACCATAAGCAACGGGGCAGCACACATTTCAGCAAGAGTTGGATCGAAGCGTTTTGTTTTTTATATTCAAGTACTGACGAAAAAAAGCCATAAGTGACTCCAACAGCTATCATTTGTTCTGATTCTGTTTTCTACAAAAGAAATAAAAAATATTAAGATATTAGAAAATCATAGGTATATAATCTTTAACACCAAAAACCGGATTGAGTTTATTCTGCTCAATCCGGTTTTGCCCTATTCCCTTTCTCTTTTTAAAGTTTAACTTTTTCAGATGAAGAAAAAAAGGGCTGCCATATACAGAACGCTATGGAAATGTTGTTATACTATGATGCATTACAAAGCTTTTTCAGCTTTAATATATCCTGATTAGTGCTATAATATTCTAAAATGTTAATAGACATACATTTTTTATTTCCAAAATGTTGATTTCTATACATTTTTTATTTCCAAAATGTTGATGCTCGAACTATAATAGTTACTGTAGATATTTTTATATTATTTGTTGATAGGAGGATTTTATAAGTAACTGAATACATTGACTAACAGGATTAAATGTGTTTAAATATACTCAAAGGAGTAAAAGGTTATGAACACATCAAATATCACAAATTATAAGCCAAAAGATTTTGCGGAACTGTTAGGCGTATCCGTTAAGACATTACAACGCTGGGACAGAGAAGGGATTCTAAAGGCAGACCGAACCCCAACTGATAGACGTTATTACACTTACGACCAATATCTTCAATTCAAAGGCATAAATACCGAAAATGATATGCGACAAGTGGTTATTTATACAAGAGTGTCTACAAGAAATCAAAAAGATGATTTACAAAATCAAGTCGCGTTTTTACGACAGTTTTGTAATGCTAAAGGAATTATTGTTGATCAATGTATTGAAGATTATGGAAGTGGTCTTAATTATAACCGTAAAGAATGGAATAAACTGTTAGATGCAGTAATGGAGGGAAAAATCAAAACCATAATAATCACCCATAAAGATAGATTTATCAGATTTGGTTATGATTGGTTTGAAAAATTCTGTATGAAGTTCAATACGACCATAGTGGCAGTCAATAATGAAGAACTATCACCACAAGAAGAACTTGTACAGGATATTGTTTCGATCCTTCATGTTTTCTCTTGCAGGCTGTATGGACTTCGTAAGTATAAAAAACAAATAGAGAGGGATGAGGAAATTGCGAAAGAGCTTCAAGACGGAAATAAACCCGTCAGAGGAACAGAAGATCAAGATCCGTAAGACAATAGGAACTTGCAGGTTTATCTACAACTTCTATCTTGCTCATAATAAAGAACTTTATAATAATGGCGAAAAATTTATGAGCAGCAATAAGTTCAGAGTCTGGCTTAATAATGAATATCTTCCACAACATCCGGAGTATTCATGGATCAAGGAAGCTTATTCAAAAGCAGTAACGCAGGCAGTGAACAACGGACAGACCGCATTTACAAGATTTTTCAATCATGAAAGTGCCTTTCCTAATTTCAAAAAGAAAGGCAGATCTGATGTGAAGATGTATTTTGTAAAGAATAATCCAAAAGATTGTCGATGCGAAAGACATAGGATCAACATCCCGTCACTTGGCTGGGTTCGTATCAAAGAAAAAGGATATATCCCAACCACAAAAGATGGATATGTTATTAAAAGCGGTTCCGTTTCAATAAAAGCTGACAGATTTTATGTTTCCGTTCTTGTAGAGATCCCTGATAACAAAATAACTGATGATCCTAATGAGGGAATAGGCATTGATCTTGGATTAAAGGAATTCGCCATTGTTTCTAATGGTAAAACTTATAAGAACATTAACAGATCAGCAAGACTTAAAAAGCTTGAAAAACAACTTATTCGGAAACAGAGAAGTCTCTCGCGAAAATATGAAAATTTAAAGAAAGGAGAGTCCACTCAAAGAGCAAATTTACAAAAACAAAAGCGCAAGGTACAGAAACTTCATCATAAGATAGATAATATCCGCACTGATTACATTAACAAAACAATCGCTGAGATAGTAAAAACCAAACCATCTTATATAACGATTGAAGACTTAAATGTAAAAGGCATGATGAAAAACAGACATCTTTCAAAAGCAGTTGCATCACAGAAGTTTTATGAATTTAGAACAAAACTTCAAGCCAAATGCAGGGAAAAAGGAATTGAACTTCGAGTAGTAGATAGATGGTATCCATCGTCTAAAACCTGTCACTGTTGCGGTGCTGTCAAGAAAGATTTAAAACTTTCAGATAGGATCTTTAAATGCAGTTGTGGTTATGTCGAAGATAGGGATTTCAATGCTGCTTTAAATCTGAGAGATGTCACGACTTACGAAATTGCATAACGAAACGCAAACGTGAGTATGTACCGAAGGCTATTTCGGGAATTTACGACTATGGAGTGTACAAGAACCTGTGAGTAGATATGATCTCGTTCAATCCAAAGCATACACGATGAAGTAGTAAGTAGAACTCGTGAGAGTCTACATTATCTCGATGTGCGTATATTTGCACACGCTTTGAGTGGCAGGAAATGCCTTATGATAAGAAAACAACTCTTAATCGGAATACTGGCAGCTATGACTGTCGCGCTGCCAGCTGTCGGCATATATGCCGGTTCCGCAGAAGCCAGTGAAATCCAAAGCAGCAATGAAGACACGGTGTCCGGTAATAAAGGAGCCAGTATCGACAAAGCCGTGACATTACAGAATTCCGTAAAAATGACAGACCAAATCTCTGCGGCAGTCAATGGAGAAAATATTATGTTCAGTCCCACAAGCCTTAATTTTGCGCTGGGCATGATCGCAGAAGGTGCAGAAGGAGAGACAAAAGAAGTTCTATGTAATTACCTGGGAACCGATGATTTTGCATCTTATGCAAAGGAATATCTGAACAAGATTAAAGAATATAATACTGAAGATGAGAGTTACGGATATAAGTCAAAATTAAAGATTGCAGATGCAGTCTGGGTGGATAATAATCTGACATTACAGGAAGAATTTAAAAATTCAGTAACGAACGGTTTTGGGGCGGAAGTGGAAAATGTAGATTTTTCCGCTGCAGAGAAAACATGCGGTATCATTAATTCCTGGTGTGACAAAAATACGGAAGGGCTGATCCCGAAAATCATAACCCCGGATCTGATCAATGATACTACCGGACTGTGCTTAACTAATTCACTATATTTTGAGTCCGGATGGAGTGGAGAACCCTGGAATGTTTCTGATACAGAAGAGAAGTTTGGAAACAATGAAAAGACAAAATACATGACCTGTGCCGGAGACAGGTATTATGAAAATGATAAGGCAACAGCATTTGACAGAGAGTATGCAAACGGACTGAGTTTTGTCGGAATCCTGCCTGTCGATGAAGGCGATTTTACACTTGAGGATCTGGATATTGGTGGACTCCTGAAATCTCAGCCAGAGTATGACGAAGTACAATGTAAGATGCCAAAACTTGATTTTGAGACTACCGCCATCCTAAATGACATACTCTCAAGCCTGGGGCTTGATAATATATTTTCCAGCAACGCTGATTTCTCCGGTATTGCAGACAAAAATGTAAATGTAGATACGATACTGCAGAAAACAAAACTGGAACTGGATGAAAACGGCACGAAAGCAGCAGCGGTGACAGCAGTTATCATGGAATGTATGTCAGCTGTAGAGGAGAAAGAACCAGTTATCAAAAATGTGGAACTCACTCGTCCTTTTGCCTTCCTGATCTATGACAGGAGCAATAACGAAATACTGTTTATGGGAAAAGTAATGACCGTTTCCTGATGAAAAGGGGATGCCATGCGTGGCATCCCTCTTCATGAATTATTTTTTTCTGTTCTCAAAATAAACAAAACGGTCAATTGCATCCAGAATATCTTTAAAAGTATCCCTTGGAGCCTCCTCTATATAGGATTTGAGGATTTCAGTTTCGTTTTTACGGAATCTTCCGTAAAAGATATCATATAAATTATGTCCGCGGAGACAGATACGGATTTCTTCCATATGTTCTCTGATATCTGTAGTATTTTTGAGAGCATGGCCGATCATTTCTGTGAGATGCTGACCGCTTTTTAATTTGTATAGATATTCATTCCACTTTTTCAACAGGATTTCGTAGAAATCATCCTCACTTTTTATCACTCCGATTTTTTCCATTATCTTCGGATCCAGGAAATAATTCTCAAAGGAATAATACTTCAGGATCAGAACATTTTCTCGAGTCACACGCGGTAGTCTGTCCATATCCTCACGGTTACGAGCCTCATAATACCTGCACAGGGAAGAAGCCAGTTCTTCTGCATCTTTACCATCCCCATCCCGGATCATCAGGAAATTATCACGCAGATATGTCTAATATTGTGGTTTTATCACAATAACAAATATGATGTGAATCATGAAGTACACGGTATTCCCTTGGTGTACATCCATAACACTCCATAAAATATTTGGAAAAATAACTCAGGTGATTAAATCCACACAGCATGGCAATTTCCGTAATACTTTTCCGGGTGGTACACAGAAGCTGACAGCTGATTTTCAACCTGTATGCATTCAGAAAGTCAACCGGTGACTGTTGCATATAATGCTTAAAAATCTGGCAGCACTTACTAGGAAACGACTTCTGAGGAATCCGGCATAAGCTCTGTTCTGATTAAATCCAAAAAGCTCACCTCGTGTACGATTTTTATAAAAATCAAAGACTATTCTGATAGATTTCCATATATGAGAATACTATAATTATAGCATCTGCAAAAGTAAAAAATCAATCGGAAACAATGTAGTGATTGGCGCAGGAAGTGTGGTATCCAAAGATATCCCTGATAATATGATCGCAGCTGCCCTGGAAAGTAAACTGATCGTGACTACGCTGAAATAAATTATAAAGGGATGGTGAAGGAGGATGTTTAGTAACATATAGTCAACATGATAGAATAAATGTTTATACTCTATCTTGCATCTTCTATTTATTCATGTTAAAATCTTAAGATGTCAAAAATACAATATATATGAGATAAAAAACAGCAGTGAGCTGTTATGAAGATAGGAGATAACAATTAAATGGCAATGAGTCCGATGATGCAGGAATACTGCAAGACAAAGGAACAATATAAAGACTGCATTTTATTCTACCGTCTGGGAGATTTTTATGAAATGTTTTTTGATGATGCATTACTTGTCACCAGGGAACTGGAGATTACCCTTACAGGAAAAGACTGCGGATTAGAGGAGAGGGCACCCATGTGTGGTGTCCCTTATCATGCTGCGGAGACTTATATCAATCGTCTGATCGAGAGAGGACATAAGGTAGCAATCTGTGAGCAGGTAGAGGATCCTAAAAAAGCCAAAGGACTGGTAAAGCGTGAGGTTGTAAGGATCGTAACCCCAGGAACCACACTGGATGCTGCTGCTCTTGATGAGACAAAGAATAATTACCTGATGTCTATTGTGTCTATGGAAGAACATTTCGGATGCGCTATTGCAGACATTACAACAGGTGACTGTTTCCTTACAGAGGTGGACAAACCTCAGAAACTTCTTGATGAGATCAATAAATTTGTTCCTGCAGAGATTATCTGTAATGATTCTTTTTATATGTCTAATATAGATACAGATGACTTGCAGAACCGTCTTGGGATCTGTGTTTTTTCATTGGATTCCTGGTATTTCGATGACGAGTTGTGCCGCCGCACACTAAAAGATCATTTTCATGTAGGTTCTCTGGAGGGATTGGGCGTTGGTGATTATGACTGCGGGATCATTGCTGCAGGAGCTCTTTTCTTATATCTAAAAGAAACCCAGAAGACAGCCTTGTCCCATATGACAACTATCCGTCCCTATGCAGCAGAGAAATATATGCTTATCGACAGTTCCAGCCGCAGAAATCTGGAACTTGTGGAAACCCTGAGAGAGAAACAGAAAAGAGGTTCTCTTCTCTGGGTACTGGATAAGACAAAAACAGCAATGGGAGCCAGAACTCTCCGCAGTTATGTGGAACAGCCACTGATCGACAGAGATGAGATTGAACAACGTCTGGAAGCACTGGAAGAGTTAAATAAAAACGGAATGCTCCGGGATGAGATCAGGGAATATCTGGGACCTGTTTATGACCTGGAACGACTGATCAGCCGTATCAGTTATAAATCTGCGAATCCAAGAGATCTGATCGCATTTGCTTCTTCGCTGGAAATGCTTCCTTATATAAAACAGGTTTTAAAAGAATTTAAAACACCTCTGCTTCAGAAAATCTATGAGGATATGGATTCGCTGGAGGATGTGACAGATCTGATCAAACGTGCCATCGTGGAAGATCCGCCTCTTGCACAGAAGGATGGAGGCATTATTAAAGAGGGCTATAATGAAGATGTAGATAAATTCCGCCGTTCCAGGACAGATGGTAAGAAATGGCTTTCAGAACTGGAGGCCAAAGAGCGGGAGCGTACAGGCATCAAAACAATGAAGATCAAATATAATCGCGTATTTGGTTATTCACTGGAGATCACCAATACTTTTAAAGATCTGGTGCCGGATAATTATATCCGTAAACAGACGCTTACCAATGCAGAGCGATACATTACCCAGGAGTTAAAAGAACTGGAAGACCTGATCCTTGGGGCAGAGGATAAGCTGTATGCTCTGGAATATGAACTGTTCTGTGATGTGAGAGATGCAGTCGGGAAAGAAGTTATGCGGATCCAGAAGACTGCCAAGGCAGTGGCTGCACTGGATGTGTTTGCTTCTCTTGCACTGGTTGCGGAAAGAAATCATTTTGTACGTCCGAAGACAAATACAACAGGTGTGATAGATATTAAAAACGGCCGTCATCCTGTTGTGGAACAGATGATAGAGAACGATATGTTTATTGCGAATGATACATATCTGGATAACCATAAGAAAAGGGTATCCATTATCACAGGTCCGAACATGGCAGGTAAGTCTACCTACATGAGACAGACTGCCCTGATCGTACTGATGGCACAGATCGGAAGCTTTGTCCCTGCTGAAAAAGCAAACATTGGAATTGTTGACAGGATTTTCACCCGTGTGGGTGCCTCTGATGATCTGGCAAGTGGTCAGAGTACCTTTATGGTAGAGATGACAGAGGTTGCCAATATTTTGAGGAATGCAACTGCAAGAAGCCTTCTGATTCTTGACGAGATCGGACGTGGCACCAGTACATTTGACGGTCTTGCCATTGCCTGGGCTGTGATCGAGCATATCAGCAATACAAAGCTTTGTGGTGCAAAGACATTATTTGCCACCCATTATCATGAGCTTACTGAACTGGAGGGTAAAATTCCGGGAGTTAATAACTACTGTATTGCTGTCAAGGAAAAAGGGGACGATATTGTATTTCTGCGTAAGATCGTTCAGGGCGGCGCAGACAAAAGTTATGGTATCCAGGTTGCCAAGCTTGCCGGTGTTCCGGATTCTGTGATCCAGAGAGCAAAGGAACTGGTGGAGGAACTAAGTGATGCGGATATTACGGCAGCAGTAAAAGACCTGACATCTGCGAAAAAGAAAAAGCCTGTATACGATCAGATGGATATGGCACAGATGTCTCTGTTCGATACAGTTAAGGATAACGATATCATTGATGAGATAAAAGGTCTTGATATGGGGAATATGACTCCTATCGAGGCAATGAATACACTTTATAACCTGCAGAACAAGATTAAGAACAGATGGTGATAAAAGTTGAGAAAAATTGCAGTATTAGACCAGCAGACCATAGATAAGATCGCTGCCGGTGAGGTAGTGGAACGTCCGTCCTCCATTGTGAAGGAGCTTGTGGAAAATGCAATTGATGCAGGAGCAACTGCTGTAACAGTGGAGATCACAGACGGCGGCAAAAAGATGATACGTATCACAGATAATGGCGGGGGTATGGAAAGAGATCAGGTACCCCTGGCATTTTTGCGTCATGCCACCAGTAAGATTGAGAAGGTTGAGGATCTGGAACACATTGCGTCTCTTGGATTTCGCGGTGAGGCTTTGTCCAGTATTGCTGCTGTTGCACAGGTGGAACTGATCACAAAAACCCCATCTGCATTAAGCGGCATCCGTTATGTGATCAACGGTGGTGTACAGGAGTCTTTAGAGGATATGGGAGCACCGGAAGGAACTACTTTCCTGGTGAGAAATCTTTTTTACAATACACCTGCTAGAAGCAAGTTCCTGAAATCAGATACTACGGAGGGAAATTATGTCAGCACTTTGATGGAGCAGCTGGCATTGTCCCATCCTGAGATTTCTTTTAAATATATCCAGAATAAACAGGTGAAGCTTCATACTTCCGGAAATTACAATGTGAAAGATGTGATTTATAATATATATGGAAGAGATATCACCAAAGCACTTCTTGAGGTATCCTACGAGAATGATTTCATGAAGATTGAGGGTTTTGTGGGAAAACCGGAGATTTCCAGAGGTAACCGTACCTTTGAGAATTATTATATTAACGGACGTTTTGTAAAGAACCGGATCATTGCAAAGGGGATAGAGGATGCCTATAAGGGTTTTCTCATGCAGCATAAGTTTCCCTTTGTTTCTCTTCATATTCAGATGGAGGGAAATGATCTGGATGTAAATGTGCATCCAAGCAAGATGGAGGTGCGGTTTGCAAGAGGAACAGAAGTTTATGATGCAGTTTACGAGACAGTCCACAAGGCTCTTACCACAAGAGAAATGATCCAGACAGTGCCTTTTGGAAAAGAAGAACCGATTAAAAAGCAGCAGCCTGTGGTAAAACCGGGGGATGTACCGGAGCCATTTGAAACCAGACGTCGGGCTGAAATTCCGGAGTATCGTCCACAGACTGTAAATACAGCTTCCAGGGTTTCTGAGCATACCGCACTACCACGAGGAACTGTTACAATGGCAGAACAGGCAGTGCGTGAACAGCAGATCTATCAGACTAGGGATCCTCTTACCAAGGCAGAGGAACAGCTTTTTGAGGGAACACTAAGCGATAAAAAGAATGAAGAACAACCGGTATTTTCAGAGACAAAGCAGGAAATTGCAGAACAGAAAACTGCAGAATATCTGAAGACTGCTGTGGATTCAGAAGGAAACAGAAAACAGATAGAACAAAACAAAAATGTAATATCAGAAGAAATCAGACCACAGCAGCTGGAATTATTTGAGGAGAAACTTCTTGCTCCTGAATCACGAAGCCGTCATCAGCTGATCGGACAGATTTTTGATACTTACTGGCTTGTTCAGTTTGAGGATAAATTTTTTATTATCGACCAGCATGCGGCACATGAAAAGGTTTATTATGAACGTTTCGTAAAAAGGTTTCGTGAGCAGACAGTAGAATCCCAGTACCTCAGCCCGCCGCTGATCGTATCCCTGAATCTTCAGGAAGAAGCTCTTCTTAAGGCTAACCGTAAGTATTTCGAGGATTTTGGATTTGAGATTGAACCTTTTGGCGGTAAGGAATACTGTATCAATGCAGTCCCGTCCAATCTGTACGGTCTTACGGAGGAAGAACTTTTTCTGGAAATGCTTGACAATCTTGCTTCTGAGAAGGATAAGGATCCACTTGGAATCTTTGCTTCCAGACTGGCCACCATGGCATGTAAGGCTGCGGTAAAGGGAAATAACCAGATGTCCGACCGGGAAGCAAATGCCTTGATCGATGAACTGCTCACACTGGAGAACCCCTATCACTGTCCTCATGGAAGACCGACGATTATTTCCATGACTAAAACAGAACTGGAAAAGAAATTTAAACGTATTGTATAGTTTATATAAAGGAGCTATTATGAAAAAGCCACTGATCGTTCTTACAGGACCGACGGCAGCAGGAAAAACCCATCTATCCATTGCTCTTGCGAAAGCAGTAAACGGAGAGATCATTTCTGCTGATTCCATGCAGGTCTACAAATATATGGATATTGGATCAGCTAAGATCCGGCCGGAGGAGATGCAGGGAGTAAAGCATTATCTGGTAGATGAACTGCTGCCTCAGGAAGAATTTCATATCGTGAAATTCCAGCAGATGGCAAAAGCTGCCATGGAAGAAATTTATGCCAAGGGGAAAATTCCTGTTCTGGTAGGAGGAACCGGATTTTATATACAGGCTATTACAAAGGATATTGATTTTACTCAGGCAGAGCAGGAAGACGGATACCGTCAGGAGCTGGAACAGCTTGCTGCAGAGAAGGGAAATGAATATCTGCATCAGATGCTTTTGAATGTTGATCCTGTCAGTGCCGGGGAAATCCACGCTAATAATGTGAAACGTGTGATCAGGGCACTGGAGTTTTATCATCAGAACCAGTCGCCGATCTCCGCACATAATCAGGAGCAGAAGGAACACGAAACCCCTTATAATCTGGCATATTTTGTGCTGAATGTACCAAGGGAACTTCTTTATAAACGGATTGATGACCGTATTGATGAGATGTTAAAAGAGGGACTCCTTGAGGAAGTGCAGAAGTTAAAAGATATGGGATACCACAGGGGGATGGTTTCCATGCAGGGACTTGGATATAAAGAAATCCTTGCATATCTGGATGGCGAGTATCCGTTAGAGGAAGCGGTCAGGATCCTGAAAAGAGATACCAGACATTTTGCAAAACGCCAACTGACCTGGTTTCGCAGGGAGAAGGATACCATCTGGATGAATAAGGATGAATTTGACTATAATGAAGACAGAATCCTTGATGAAATGCTGAAGGTATGCAGGGACAGAGGAATTTTATAACCGAATTTTTCTTAAAAATCACTGATACAGAATAAGTGAAATTCAGAGATAAAATAAAGATAATAATGCAAACAGAAATGAGGACGAAACAAATTATGAAAGAAATGTACGCACAGCTTGGGATTTCTTCAGAGGTTTATGACTTTGGTCATAAGATTGAGGAATCTTTAAAAGAAAGATTTGAAAAATTTGATAAAACGGCAGAATATAACCAGATGAAGGTGCTTCTTGCCATGCAGAAAAATAAGGTAAGTGCCGAATGCTTCGGAAGTTCTTCCGGTTATGGATATGACGATATTGGCCGGGAAACACTTGAAAAGGTCTATGCAGATACTTTCCATACGGAAGCCTGTCTGGTACGCCCGCAGATCACATGCGGAACTCACGCGCTGGCCATTGCCTTATTCGGTAATCTCCGTCCGGGTGATGAACTTCTGGCGCCTGCCGGAAAGCCTTACGATACTCTGGAAGAGGTAATCGGCATCCGCCCGTCAAAAGGTTCTCTCGCAGAATATGGAGTAAGTTACCGTCAGGTGGAACTGTTAGAAGACGGAACCTTTGATTATGACAGCATCCGTAAAGCAATCAATGAAAAAACACGTCTTGTGGAGATCCAGCGTTCCAAAGGATATCAGACACGTCCGTCTTTCTCTGTAAAGCAGATTGGAGAACTGATTTCTTTTGTAAAGAGTATTAAACCGGATGTGATCTGTATGGTGGATAACTGCTACGGTGAGTTTGTAGATACCATTGAGCCAAGTGATGTGGGAGCTGATATGATCGTTGGTTCTCTGATCAAAAATCCGGGCGGCGGACTTGCGCCTATCGGCGGTTATATTGCAGGTACTAAGGAGTGCGTGGAGAATGCTTCTTACAGAATGACCTGTCCCGGACTTGGCAGTGAGGTAGGCGCAACTCTGGGAGTCAACCGTTCTTTCTTCCAGGGATTTTTCCTTGCACCAATGGTTACCAAGGGTGCGTTAAAGGGAGCTGTGTTTGCGGCAAATATTTATGAGAAACTTGGATTCCCGGTAATCCCGGATTCCACAGAGCCACGTCAGGACATCATTCAGGCAGTAAGCCTTGGCACACCGGAAGGTCTGATCGCGTTCTGTAAGGGTATTCAGGCAGCGGCTCCGGTTGACAGTTATGTAGATCCGGAGCCATGGGATATGCCCGGATATGACAGTCAGGTTATCATGGCAGCAGGTGCTTTTGTACAGGGCTCTTCCATCGAGCTTTCCGCAGATGGTCCGATGAAGCCTCCATATGCAGTGTATTTTCAGGGAGGACTTACCTGGGAACATGCAAAACTGGGTGTTCTGATGTCCCTGCAGAAAATGGTTGATAAAGGACTTGTAACTTTATGAAAAAAAGACAGGTAGTAATCACAGGAGCAGGAGCCTGTGGACTGATGGCAGCGATCATGGCGGCCCGAAACGGGGCAGCAGTCACTGTTCTGGAACAGAACGAGAAACCCGGAAAGAAAATCTGTGCTACAGGAAACGGCAGATGTAATTTTTCCAATCTTGCAAGACCGGATGATGCATACAGAGGCGAACATCCGGAATTTGTCGAAGATGCACTCAGAGAGTTTTCTGTCGAGAATACCATTGAGTTTTTCAAAGAGATAGGAATCTATCCTTTAAACAGGAACGGCTATCTTTATCCGAGAAGCAATCAGGCGCAGAGTGTTGTAGATGTACTGTGTATGGAGGCTGCCAGTCTGGGTGTGAAAATAAAGACAAACGAACAGGTTACAGAAATAAAAACCGGGACAAATGAAAAGAATTTTCAAATCCTGACAAAAGGATGGCACTATGATGCAGATGCACTGATACTTGCCAATGGATCCCGGGCATCTTCTGTTTCAGGTTCAGACGGCAGCGGATATATGCTGGCAGAGAGCTTTCAGCACCGCATTGTCCCGGTTTATCCGGCACTTACTGCCCTGAAATGTAAGGGTTCTTCTTTTAAGGCATGGGCAGGCGTACGTACAGAAGGAGAGATTTCTCTTTTTACAGATGGGAAATTCTGTAAATCTGAACATGGCGAGCTGCAGCTTACAGAATACGGAATCTCCGGAATCCCAGTGTTTCAGCTCAGCACTTATGCAGTACGTGCAGTCAGAGAAGGACATAAAGCAGAGCTCCGCATTAATTTCATGCCGGAGCTGTCAGAAGAAGAATTAAAGAAACTTCTGTATGCACGAAAGAAGGCATGTCCCTATAAAAAAGAAAAAGAACTCCTGGTGGGACTTTTCCCGGAAAAGCTTATCAAAATCCTTATATCACAAAAACAACTGGTTTCTGCCATAAGGGAATTTCCTCTTGAAGTGCAGGATGGTATGTCATTTTCACAGGCACAGGTCTGCTCCGGGGGAGTAGATACCTCACAGGTAAATTCTCAAACCATGGAGTCAAAGCTCTGTAGGGGTCTGTATTTTGCAGGGGAGCTTCTGGATATTGACGGTACATGCGGCGGATATAATCTGCAATGGGCATGGAGCAGCGGCGCAGTGGCCGGCAAAAATGCAGCAAAGGAGGAGAAAAATTGATTCGAATTTCACAGCTGAAACTTCCAATCACACATACAAAGGCACAGCTCGAAAAAAAGATTGCAAAAACATTAAAAAATCCCGGAAACAGTTTTACTTACGAGATAAAAAAGCAATCTCTGGACTGCAGACACAAAAATGACAAAATCTTTGTATATACTGTAGATGTAACGATCAGAGATGAACAGAAACTCGCCAAAAAAGTTAACAATAACAACATTATGTTAACAAAAGAGAAACCATATGAATTTCCCTCTCCGGGTGAGACACCTCTTTTACATTCTCCCGTTATTGTGGGAAGTGGTCCTGCAGGGCTTTTCTGCGGATGGTATCTTGCGAAGGCCGGATATTGTCCAATAATACTTGAACGCGGAGAAGAGGCTGAGAAACGTCAGAAAACAGTAGAGAATTTCTGGAAAAATGGTGTTCTTGACCCTGAGTCCAATGTACAGTTCGGAGAGGGCGGCGCCGGCACCTTTTCCGACGGAAAGCTGAACACGCTGGTAAAAGATCCTTACGGACGTAATCATGAGGTACTGAAGCGTTTCGTAGCTGCCGGCGCACCGGAAGAAATTATTTATCAGCAGAAACCACATCTGGGAACAGATGTGCTGGTTGGTATCGTTGAAAAAATGCGTCATGAAATCGAAGAAATGGGAGGAAAATTCTGCTTCCGTTCCAAGGTGACAGATCTGATTTTTGAGAACAATACATTAAAAGAAATTGAGATCAACAATGATAAGAGAATCCCTGCACAAGTCTGTGTACTGGCACCAGGACACAGTGCAAGAGATACTTTTGAAATGTTACAGAAACGTGGTGTTTATATGGAGCCAAAGTCATTTGCAGTGGGGCTGCGTATTGAACATCCTCAGGAAATGATCAATATGGATCTTTATGGAGAGCCTGAGAATGAATTACTTGGTGCAGCCAGCTATAAAGTAACCCATAAGTGTGCAAATGGCAGAGGTGTTTATTCTTTTTGTATGTGTCCGGGCGGATATGTTGTAAATGCATCCTCTGAACCCGGTCGTCTCGCAGTGAACGGAATGAGCTATCAGGCACGTGATTCCAGAAATGCAAACAGTGCCATGATCGTCACAGTCACACCAGAAGATTTCCCGGATAAAGGAATTCTTGGCGGCGTAGAATTTCAGCGTGATCTGGAGAAAAAAGCATGGGAGCTCGGAGAAGGAAAAATTCCTGTTCAGCTGTTTGGTGATTTTTGCAAAAATCAGGCAAGTGAAGCATTAGGAGAGGTTACTCCTTGTATGAAGGGAGAATATATACTGACAAATGTACGCTCTGTTCTGCCAAAAGCAGTAGGCGATTCTATTGAAGAAGGTGTCAGAGCCTTCGGAAAACGAATTTCCGGATTTGACAGAGAGGATGCACTGCTCAGTGGCATTGAAAGCCGTACTTCTTCTCCTGTAAGAATCGTACGTGATCAGGAGCTCACAGCAAATATGGCAGGAATTTATCCATGTGGCGAAGGTGCCGGTTACGCAGGCGGAATCACAAGTGCTGCCATGGATGGAATCAAAGTTGCTGAGACTGTATGCCGAAAATATGCGGCTATAAAAAATAATTGATCTCTTAAGCGGGATATTACCGATAACCAGTAATCCAGTAACGTTACTGTTCACTCCGTTCACAGTAACGTAGCCAAAATTCATTCCAGATTGCC